>CAYYEE010000151.1:0-9237 GCA_964470775.1 uncultured Planctomycetota bacterium
CTCCTTCTTGAGCCGTTCATGGAGGGCCGGGGTTAGACCGAGTTCAAGGGGGGGCGGTCGGGGGTCTTGCGGCGCATGGCGGTGAGGACGCGTTCGCGGCTGTTCATGGCGGGCTCCAGGATCGGGGATAGCGGCGATGACGGAACCACTTGTCTTCACTTGTCGGCGCTGACGGCAGCGGCGACGGACGGCGGCGCGAGTCAAGGCTTGGGGGTCGGCTTGAGGTGTCCGGCTCGGTTTTCCGTGCCGCTGAGCAAGCGGCTGATGTTGGCGCGGTGGCGGAAGAGGACAAGGGCGGCGGCGGCGGCGACAAAAGCGATGAGCCAGCCGGCTTGGGCGAGGCGCGTCCAGTTGAAGGCGACGGTGGCGGCGACGGCGGTGAGGGAGGCGAGGATGGAGGCGAGGGAGACGTAGCGCCAAATGAGGAAGACGACGGCCCACACGGCGAAGGCGGCGCCGAGGCTGGCGGGCGCGAGATAGAGCAGCGCGCCGCAGCCCGTGGCTACGCCCTTGCCGCCGCGAAAGCTGATGTAGACGGGCCAGTTGTGGCCGGCGATCGCGCAGATGGCGCACAGGACAATCGTGAGGTTGGCGGGGCCGTTGATCCAAGCGTGGCCGGTGAGCCAGCCGGCGACCCAGCACGGGATGAAGCCTTTGAGGAAATCGAGAAAGTAGACGACGAAGAACCACTTGCCGCCGAGGACGCGGGCGGCGTTGGTGGCGCCGGTGCTGCCGCTGCCGATGGCGCGGAGGTCCTGGCCGCGCAAGGCGCGCACAAGGAGGAAGCCGACGGGCACGGCGCCCAAAAGGTAAGACCCCACGCATCCCAGCGCGACGAGGATCCAGTCCATAGGGGACTCCAAGGAATGGGAAGACTGCCGAACGGACGGCGGTTTCTCAGCAGAGGGCTTGGCGGACTTTGGCCTCGATGCCGTCCAGGGGCACGACGGCCTGGGCGCCGGCGCGGAGGTCTTTGAGGGCTACGGCGTTCTGGGCGAGCTCTTCGGGGCCGATGACCAGCGCCACGCGCGCGCCGAGACGGTCGGCGTGTTTGAACTGCTTGCCGATCTTGCCGGCTTCGTAGGAGACTTCGACGCGCAGGCCGGCGGCGCGCAGGCGGGCGGCCAGGGCCAGGGCGGCGGGGCGCGTTTCTTCGTCAAAGACGGCGACGTAGACCTCGACGACGCTCTTGGGCGCTTCGACGCGCTTGAGCTCGATGAGGCCGGCGAGGAGGCGGTCGAGACCGACGGAGATGCCCACGGCGGGCATGTCCTTGCCGATGAAGAGGGAGATGAGGCCGTCGTAGCGTCCGCCGCTCATGACGCTGCCGAAGCCGGGCAGGCCCAGCAGGAACGTCTCGAAGACCGTGCCGGTGTAGTAGTCGAGGCCGCGGGCGATGCTGAGGTCAACCTGGACGCGATCGGCCGGGACGCCGCCGGCGGCGGCGAGGTCGAGGACGGTTTGGAGTTCGTCGAGGCCCTTTTGGGCGGTTTCGACGCCGGCCATGAGTTCGCGGGCCTGGGCGAGGCGTTCGGCGTTGGAGCCGGTGATGCTGACGAAGGCGAGGACACGGGCGGCCTGGTCGGGGGTGAGACCGTCCTGGCTGACGAGCAGTTCGCGCACGGTGTCGGGGCCTTGCTTGTCGAGCTTGTCAATGGCGCGGAACACGGCTTTCATGCGGTTCGCGTCCGCGCCGCCGGCCAGTGTGGAGAGGCCTTCGAGGATTCTGCGGTTGTTGACGCGGATCTGGACGTCGGGCACGCCGAGGGCGTCCATGACCGCGCTGTCGACCTGGACGCACTCCGCGTCGGCGGCGAGGCTGGCCGTGCCCACGATGTCGACGTCGCACTGGACAAACTCGCGGAAGCGGCCCTGGCCCGGCTTTTCGGCGCGCCAGACCGGGGCGACCTGGTAGCGCTTGAAGGGCTTGGGCAGGTCGGGGTATTGGGCGGCGACGCGGGCGAGGGGCACGGTGAGGTCGTACCTCATGCACACGTCGCGCTGGCCGTTGTCGAGAAAGCGGTAGAGCAACATCTCCGCGTCCGGGCCGTACTTGCCCAGGATGATGTCGGCGTACTCGAGGCAGGGGGTGGCCAGCGGCGCGAAGCCGAAGCGCTGGAAGACTTCGGTGATCGTGGCGACCATGCGGTCGCGGGGGATCATGACCTCTGGCAGGTAGTCGCGGAACCCGCGAAGCAGGCGGGGTTCGATGGTCTGGCCCACGGCTTCTTCTCCACGAAAAGGGCAGGCGGCAAAGTGGCCATGTTATCGCATCGGCGGGGGATGGCGCAAGGGTTGGGCCGCTGAAGGACAGGCAGAAACAGCTGGGGGGAAAGGGGTTCGCGGGGTTTGGCGCGCAAGGGGTGGTTCGGCTGGGCTTCTATTGACACAAGTTGGGCGGGGCGCGAATAATGTCCGAGAAATCCTCTGCCAGACGCTTTCGCGCCGTGGGGGGATGCTCTTGTTGGAGGACGAATCGATGCGCCTGGGCGCTTGGGCGGGTATGGTTGCGGTTCTGCTGGGCTCGGCGGCGCTGGCGGATGCGCCGAGGCTGGTTCGGAGCGAGCCGGCGGATGGGTCGAAGGGTGCGGCGGTGAACGTTGGGGCGGTGCGGTTTGTGTTTGACCGAGATATGAAGCAGGGGCAGTGGACGCTGGCGGTTTCGCCCAAGGGGGAGTTCCCGCCGATGGCGGCTGAGGGGAGCGCGCGGTGGTTGGATGCGCGGACGTTCGTCTTGCCGGTGGCGGAGTTGAATCCGGGGGTGACGTATGCGTTGCAGCTCAACAGCGAGTCGAGGCAGGGTTTTCGGGCGGCGGATGGGTCGCCTTTGCCGGTGACGACGGTGGTGTTCACGACGGCCGCGGGCGAGGCCGCGCCGGAGGCGCCGAGCGTGAAGGCGCCGCGCGCTGACGGCGAGGCGGTGACGGCGGAGGCGTTGCAGGGAGAGTGGCGGCACAAGGGGCGGTCTATCGAGGTGATGATCCGCTTCGGGCCTGGCACGCGGTATGAGAGGATTGACGAGGCGAGCGGGGGAAAGAAGATGTTCGCGGGACATTTCCGCGTGGAGAACGGTGTTTTGGTGGCGCCGGGTGAGGATACTGAGGACGGGGAGTCGCGCTTCCAGTTGAAGATGGAGGGGCCGGGGCGGCTGACGCTGACGGACAGCAAGGGCGCGCGGCTGACGGTGACGCGGGTGGCTTCGGCGCCGGCCGCGGCTGCTGAGGACACGCCTGTTCCCGAGACGACGCCCGCCCAGCTCGATCTGACCGGCTCCTGGCGGCATTGCGGAGACGGGTTTGAGGTTGTGATGACCTTTGGGGCGGGAGGGGAGTGGAGCCAGACCGTTCAGGACAAGCGCGGCCGCAAGACGGCGCTGGGCCGCTACGCTATCGAGAAGGGCTGGCTTGTGGTGAGGCCGGCGGAGACGGACGAGACGATCCAGTTCCGGCCGCGGCTGAAGGACGCGAACACGCTGGAATTGACGGATGAATCGGGCAAGGCCAAGACATTCGCGCGGGTGGCGCAGGCGGCGCCGGCCGCGCCCGCGGCCGAGGCGGGGGCAGGCGCGAGCATCGTGGGCGAGTGGCTGTTCCGCAACGAGGAAATGGAACTGCGGGCTGTGTTCAACAAGGATGGGACGTTTGCGAGCGTGTCGCGGACGGGGGAGGGGACGGAGCGCAGCCGGGGACGCTATAGGCTGGCGAACGGGTTGCTGACTCTGGAGCCTGAGGGGGAGGAGGCGGAGCGGCTGCAGTTCCGCGTCAGACTCGTGGACGCGAACACGCTGGAATTGACTGATGAGGACGGCGACGGGGTGCAGATGGTGCGGCAGCGAGGCGGGGCGTCTGCGCCAGGGGCGCCGGGCGGGGAAGACCGCGTCACGCCTGCGCCGCAATCCAAGCGCAACAAGAGCCTGGCGGACGAGGCTGGGGAGTAGGCGCGTTCCCGGGACACGTTGCGATCCGGCCGTTGGCCGGCTTGCGCAACATGTCCCCGATGTCGCAAGCGCAAGAAGAGGCTGGCGGACGAGGCGGGTGGCGCGCTGCGGCGACCCGCGGGAGAGGACTCTGCGGCGCGGGCAGGGGCTGCCGACGAACCGGGCGCGGTGGCGCCGCAACATGGGGTGGAACATTCTGAGCGGAATCAATGGTTCTAGCAGCGTTTCGCTTTTCAGCCGCAAAGTGACGCACGATTGCGCCAAGGGGACATCCTTCGGGGTTTGGCACGAGTTTGACGTGGCGGCGGGGGTTGATGAGTAGGGGGGCAGGCAGGACGAGTGAGACGGGGGCGCGGGGTGGATTGCGGGACTAGGGGGGCGGCGTTATGCTACGGTGGCGCCGCGGGCTGGCGGGTGTCCTTGGGCGGGGGTCTGACCAGAGGAGACAAGATGGATACGCAGGTCCAATATGAG
The DNA here is from genome assembly GCA_964470775.1 of uncultured Planctomycetota bacterium. GTDB lineage: Bacteria > Planctomycetota > Brocadiia > CAIUPP01 > CAYYEE01 > CAYYEE01. The sequence continues at coordinate 4,412 of CAYYEE010000151.1, forward strand.
CGCTTGCGGCCGGGGCAGATTGTGGCGCGGCGCAAGGAGTGTCCGGTGGCGTATCTGCCAATCGGGACGATTGAGTGGCATGGGGCGCACAATCCCGTGGGGCTGGATACGCTGAAAATTCATGCGCTGTTGATCGAGTGTGCGCGGCGGATCGGGGGGTTGGTGTTTCCGCCGCTATACTACGGGGAGAACCGGGAACAGGCGCTGCTCGAGTCGAATCCGGTGTGCCGCGATGATATCGCGAGGGAGATGGAGTGGCCGGCGGAGAACTTCCGGGCGGGGTATATGGTGGAGGGGGTTGCGGCGCAGAATCGGAACTACCACGGTCTGCTGCTGCATATTCTGCATGAGATCAAGAGCCTGGGGTTCAAGGTGGCGGTGATCGGAGCGGGGCATTATCCGCTGCTGGATCACGCGCGGGCGGCGGCGGCGGTTTTTCACCAGGAGCAGTCGCGGCCGAAGATGCTGACGTGGGCGATGACGGGGTATGAGTTGGTGAGGGGGAAGTTTGACATGAACGGGGATCACGCGGGGAAGTGGGAGACGTCGCTGCTGATGCATCTTGACCCGGGGATGCAGGATTTGTCGCTGTTGCCGGCGGACCGGGGGGCGAAGCTGGTGGGGGTGTCGAATAACGGGGTGCAGGATTCGAACGCGGAGTTCGGGCGGCAGGTGACGGAGGCGATTGTCGAGGCGGTGCGGGGGCGGGTGGCGGAGCTTTTGGAGAACAACGACCGGTATCAGGGGCATGGGGCGCCGATGTGAGGTGGGCGTGGACGAGATGGATGGGGTGGACAGAGTGGACCGGGAGTGGCGATTCCGTGACTCTGGCGCCGCACGGTTCGGCGTTGTTCCGGCTGGGGGGCGCGAAGCTAATACCTCTTTTGCGCGACGCTCAGAGTGTCTTGACGGGGCGGGGGTATTTTGCGCAGAGTCATAGCAGGCGCGGAACCCCCCAATATGGTTATTCAGGGCAAGAATCATGACATGCGAACACGAGGGCCAGCCACGGAATGGCGCCGAGGACGCGAAGCTGGTGGACCTGGGGGCGACGTTGGAGGGGTCGTGGGCCAGGGTGTTGCTGCCCGTGTTGCGCTGGCCTGTGGGCAGGCTGCTTTCCATTGATGAGGTGAACGCAGCCTACCAGAGGGGGTTGCGGCTCAAGTCGCAGCAGGACAACTACTTCCGTGTTGCGCTCCAGGCGCTGAACGTGACCTACGCGATCACGGCCGAGGACTTGGCCAACATCCCGGCCAAGGGACCGCTGGTGGTCGTGGCCAACCATCCCTTTGGCGGCATCGAGGGGATTATCCTGGGCGATATCATCAGCCGCGTGCGGTCCGACAGCCGCTGCCTGGGCAACTACTTGCTCCGGCGCATTCCGGAACTGCACGACTGGGTGTTCCCGGTGGACCCGTTCGGCAACCGTGACTCTATTCCGGGCAACGCGCGGTCGTTGCGCGACGCGATCCGGTGGGTGGAGGATGGGGGCGCGTTGGTGACGTTCCCGGCTGGGGAGGTGTCGCATCTGAACCTGCGCGAGCGGCGCATTGTGGATTCGGCGTGGAGCACCCACGTGGCGGCTGTGATCCGCCGGGCCAAGGCTACGGCGCTGCCCATCTACTTCCCAGGTCACAACGGGTTCCTGTTTCAGATGATGGGCCTCATTCATCCGCGCTTGCGCACGGCGATGCTGGTGCGGGAGCTGGTGAACAAGGGGGGCAAGAGCCTGGAGGCGCGGGTGGGGCGGCCGGTTCCGTGGAGCAAACTGGAGGGCTTTGGGACCGACGAGGCGGTGACCGAGCATCTGCGCATGGCCTCATATTTCATGCGGCATCGGGCGCGCAAGCCCAGGCGGCCGGCGCGCCTCATGGAGAAGCCGCGCCGGGCAAGGGCGGCCCAGCCTGTGGCGTCGGCGGGCGACCCGGCCGCGCTGCGGGCCGAGGTGGAGGCGCTGGGGCCGCATCGGACCCTGGCCGAGAGCCGCGAGTTCGCGGTGTTCCTGGCCGCGGCGGCCGAGGCGCCGAGCCTGCTGCGCGAAATCGGCCGGCTGCGCGAGATCACCTTCCGCGAGGCAGGCGAGGGCACGGGCCGGACGCTGGACTTGGACCGGTTCGACCCGTACTATCATCACCTTGTGCTGTGGAACAAGCAGGCGCAGGAACTGGCCGGGGCGTACCGGCTCGGGCTGGGAGACGAGATTCTGAGGGCGCGCGGCGCGCGCGGGTTCTACACGAATACGCTCTTCCGTTTCCGGCCGGAGTTTCGTTGCCGGCTGGGCCGCGCTGTCGAGCTGGGGCGGTCATTCATCCGCGCGGAGTACCAGCGCAGACATAGCTGCCTGGCCATGCTGTGGAAGGGCATCGCGGAGGTGATTGTGCGCAGCCACCGCTACAGCATGTTGTTCGGCCCGGTGAGCATCAGCCAGGACTACCTGGCCGTCTCCAAGGACCTGATGGTGCATTTCCTGCGGCGCAGCCAGAACACGGAGCTTTCGCGCTGGGTGAGCGCGCGGCGGCCGTATCGCTTGGATGCGCTGCGGCCGGGCGACCGGCGGCGGCTGTGCGAGTCGCTGCGCGACATGGATGACGTGTCGGCGCTGATTTCGGAGGTGGAGCGCGATGGCAAGGGCATTCCGGTGCTGCTGAGGCAGTACCTGAAGTTGAACGCGACGATTGCGTGCTTCAACGTGGACCGGGCGTTCTCGAACGTGGTGGACGGGATGCTGGTGGTGGAACTGACGCGCACGGACCCGAAGTTGCTGCGGCGGTTCATGGGCGACGCGGGATATGACGTGTTTGCGCGGGACCACGGGGTGATTGTGGAGGAGGCGGTGGGCGCGGGGGTGGGGTGAGGGCGCCCGGCGGGGCGGACTCATCAGACAGGGATGGTTTGGCGCACGGCCTGGGGTGGTCTGGACAAAGCGCATCGCGGGGCATGTCGTATATGCATAGGCGTTGGCGTTCATGCATATGCGCAAGGAACGGAGAGATGAGAACCACGCTCGATCTTCTCGAGAAGCTCGTCCTGGACGAGATGAAGGTGAGCCAGCAGAAGACGAAGACCGCGGCGATTGTAGCGGCGTTGCAGGATATGGTGCGCAAGGGCCGGCTTCAGGAACTGCGCCGGTTCAAGGGGCGCGTTGATTTGGACGTGGACCTCGACGTCCTCCGGAAGCGCGGATGAAGACGCTTGTGGACAGCTCGGTCTGTGTGGCCTACTTCAGGGGGGAGCGCGACCTGCCGGACCTTGATTGGCTGCTCGAGGAGAGTCTGGTCGTCACGAATGAGCTCGTCCTGGCGGAGCTGCTGCCCGCGCTGCTGGCGCGTGGCGAGAAGAGGCTGGCGGGTCTCTTGCGCGAGGTGGATTGTCTGCCGCTGTCGATTGGCTGGGACAGGATCGTGGAGATGCAGCTGATCTGTCTGCGGAACGGTGTCAACAAGGTGGCGTTCCAGACCTGATTATCGCTCAGCACGCGATCCAGAATCGCCTTGCGCTCTTCACGCTTGACAAACTCTTTGCCTTGCTTGCCAGACATGTGCCGTTGACGCTGCATAGGTGACGCTTTGGAGGCGGACCGGACGGATCACCACGCGCCTTGTGCGCGCATCTTCAGGGGCAGGTCGGGGCTGGCGAAGCCGGCGGTGATCTCGCAGATACGATCGCCGGGCAGCGTTAGGCGCAGGCTGCGCGCGCCATCTTCGAGAGAGCGGCTTTCGAGGGCGCAGGTGTCGTGGAAGGCGGGGGTTTCTTGGGCGGGCAGGCCGGGGACGAAGAGCCAGGCGTTCTCGATGAGGACTTGTCCTTCTCGCGCGGGGTGGAGCACGGGGGTGGAGCAGGAGAGCAGGTCCACGCGCAGCGTGCCATAGGCGCGGTTGCGGGCGTCGCGCATGTGAAGGGTCATGGCCTCGGCGCCGGCCAGGCGCAGGACCGCGAGCTGGCCGGAGAAGTTGGCCCAGGGGCCGGGGATGGCGGCTTCTCCGTCAATCTGGCCAGGGCCGACGAAGCGCTCGCCCGCGGCGGTGGCCAGGGTGTAGCCGTTGTCGTTGAAGATGTCGCGGGCGATGTTGAGGTTGAGGCTGTCCACGCGCTCGATGTTGATCCTGCGCGTGGCGATGGCGCGCTGCCACATGAGGAAGGAACGGCCGTCGGGCGCCAGGGCGGAGAGCAGGCTGTGTTCGACGCCGTGGCCATAGGCGTCTTCGTGGGGCAGGGCGCGGGCTTCCATGACGACGGCGGCTGTGGCAAAGCCTTTGTCGAACGCAAGGACCGACGACGTGCGGACGGCGTGGGAGGGGGGATAGGGGGCGAAGCGCGTCTCGAGGTTGGCGAGGCAGTCGGTGAGGTGGGTGTTGGCGGTGGGGATGACCAGGGCCAGGGCGGGCGCGGCTTCGGCCGAGGGGAGGCGCTTCCAGTTGACGGCGTAGAAGCCGTGGGGCGTGCGGCGCGTGACGAGCTGGGCGTCTTTGCAGACGAGGCCAGGCGGCAGGGGCGCGGGGGCGGGGGGCGTCGCCGCACTGCCGCTGCAAAGTGCGCCACGCAATTTGCAGATCGCCGCTGCGCTTCAGGGTGATGCCGCTGAAGCGCAGACACAGGCTCGCAATGCAGCGTTTCGTTTTCCCCCCAGCTTTACTTCCAGCGTGGCGCTCGCCGTCTTCCCCCTCCCCGAATTTGGGGCGGCGACATCCGAAGATGCTCCGCGCACGAGCGTCCCAACTATCGCCAACGTGCAGCGACGGGCCGAGGGCGGACCCGCGCGCGGCTGGGCCGTTGTGGGAGAGAAAGGGCCGGAACTGGCGTTTTTTGCCGGGGCGGGCGCACACATC
>CAYYEE010000152.1:0-9142 GCA_964470775.1 uncultured Planctomycetota bacterium
CCGGATACGCCCGATACGCCCAAGCCGTGCTGGAACACTACGGCAGTCAAATCCGCTACGTCGAGGTCTGGAACGAATATAACGGCGCGTTCGCCAAGGGTCCAGCGGCGGGGCGGCCTGAAGTCTACGCCGAGATGCTCAAGCGCGCCTACCGCGCGATCAAGGCGATCCGCCCGGACGTCAAGGTCCTGGGCTGCTCGACGATTGGAATCCCGCTGGGATGGCTCGAAGAGGTCTTTCGGCACGACGGTTTGCGGAACATGGATGGCATCGCCATCCACCCCTATGGGTATCTCCATCCACCGGAGGCCAAGGAAAAAAACCTGGCCGCCCTCCGCGAATTGGTTCATAAGTACAATCATGGGAAAGACATGCCTGTCTGGGTCACGGAGCAGGGCTGGTACACGTTCCCGGCCGGGGCGCGGGGCAACCGGCGGCCCATCACCGAGCACGTGCAGGCCCGATATCTCGTGCGGGGGTTTACGCTGTTTGCCGCCCACGGGATTGAGAAATCGTTCTGGTATCACGGCTGCGACGACAAGGCCTTCCCCAACATCGGTCTTGTGTGCAGCCGCGAGGACCCGCGCGGGGCTTTCGCTCCCAAACCGGCGCTGGCGGCCTACGCGACGCTCATTCGCCAGATCGCCCGCGCCGAGTTCGTCGCGCGCGACGAGACCGGCGCCGGCATCTACAGCTATCGATTCCGCCGGGAGGGGCGAGATGTGCGTGTGATGTGGTCACTGCGCCCGACCGGCGCGGCCTTGGCGAGTGACGCGCCGCTGGAAGTCACGGACATGATGGGCGCCGTTAAAACAGTCCATCCAGTGAACGGACACGTCCACCTGCACCTCTCCGACGCGCCGATGTATGTGGTTGGCACGGTGGCGGGCATGGCGCGAGACGATAGATTCCCCGCGCGCGTGCCCGAACGGTCGGCGATCGGCGATCCGCTGACGGTCGAGTTTTCCCTGCCGCGCGGCGCTAGGGCGATGTCGGTTCGAGCTGGCGGACAAACCGTTCCAGAGGGCGCGCGCGTCGTCCTGCCAGCGGCGGAAACGGAAGGCGAGCGATGGATTCCGCTGGAGGTTCGTGCGGGAGAACGGCTTGTTTGCACTGGTACGGTCAAGACCTACGTGGAGCAGCCGGTGAGCATCGACCGCTTCCCGAGACTCACGAAACTGGACACGCTGGAGATTCGCGTCCTTAACCACTCGGCAACGCGAGAGGCCCGGGTGGAGACGGTCCGCTGCACCATTGGCGACGCGCAGCAGGAGCGGCATGTCGGAAAAATGGTTCCGGCGGGCGGCGAAATGGCAGTGGAACTCGCGGTTTGCAACCTTCGGCCATTCACGATATATCCCGTGAAAACCGAGGCGATCCTGGCGGATGGACAAACGCTCCGGTGCGAAGGGACGACGAGTTTCAATCCTGTGGCTAGGCGAACCATTTGCGTGGATGGCGATTTGGGCGACTGGGACGGCATCGAGGGAATCGACCTGTCGGCTGCGCCGTTCCTGCGTCTGATGGCCGATCACACCGGCGAGGCGGACCTCAGCGGCGACGTGCGCCTCGCCTGGGACGCCGAGAATCTCTACCTTGCCGCCCGCATCCGCGACGACGTGTTCTGCCAGCCGTTCACCAGCTTCAACGTCTGGATGGGCGACAGCATCGAACTGGGCTTCTCCCCGGATCCGCCGTGGGTGGAAGGCGAGTGGGAGCAGCCGACATCTCAGCACCTTAGCCTGGCCCTGACATCCAAGGGCCCGCAGTGCTATCGCCTGGGAGGCGTCGGAACCGACGGGCTGGTGGAAGACGTCCGGTTGGTTGTCCGGCGCGAAGGCGACGTCACGTGTTACGAATGCGCGCTGCCCTGGCGAGAGCTGGATGCCTCGGCGCCGCGGAAGGGGCGGTTCAGCCTGGGCCTGTACGTCAACGACAACGACGGCTCCTGCCGCAAGGGGTTCAAGCAGTGGGGCGATGTCCACGGGCTGAACAAATTCCAGCCGCTTCACCTGCTTCAGGCATAGAGCGCCCCGTTGAGATCGAGCAATCGGGAAAGATCGAAGGGCTTTACGACGGGACGCGGGCTGGAGCCGTTGTCTTACGCACGACCACGGCCGAAGGAATCAGCAGGTGCTCCGCCACATGGGGAGGCGCAAAGTGCCTTTCCATCAGTTCCACGACGGCTTTTCCGTAGACGGCGATGTCGGTTTCAACGGCCGTCAGCGGCGGATTGAGGAACGGACCGATCATCCCCTCTCCACCATGCGAGATCAGGCTGATGTCTTCGGGGATGTGGATTTCGCGTTCCCGCAGTGCTCTCATGGCGGCGACGGCGCCGGTGACGCGGAGGAATTGGCCGCCGGCGGAGGGGGCTGGGGCTTGCCAGAGGTCGAGGACTTCTTTCCAGTTGCGGATTTCGCAGGGGCCCTGGGGGGCGTCGGGGCCGGCGGGGGGTGGCGGGGGGTCCTGGGCGAGGGCGGTGAGTGTGAGCAGGACGGCGGCGACCGCCAGGGGGGCTGCGAGGCGGAAGGGGAGCGCGTGCTGGACGGGCCGGGTCATGAATTGGCCTCCTTGGAGGGCGTTGGCTTTTTTGCGGCTGTTTCGACGGGTATTTGTTGTTCCGGGGACATGTTGCGATCTCGCCGTTGGCGGGCTTGCGCAAGATGTTCCCGGGCGGGCTGTTCGGTTCGGGTCAGCGGGTTTGGTTCCAGGGGGCTTCGCCGCCGACGGTGTCGATTTTGGCGATTTCCTTGCAGGTCTGGTCGAGGTCTTTGCGGGTCTGGGCATCGATGGTCTGGTAGACGTCGGATTTCTGCAGGCGGTTGTAGTACTGGACGAATTCCTTGGCGAGTTCGGTTTGGCGGCGTGTGAGTTGGGCGTGGAATTCGAGGAGGTTCATCTGGAAGACGAGGCGGGAGTATTCGCGGCGGACGCGGTCGGCCATGACGCCGTCGGGGGAGCCGGAGAGGCTTTTGCGGAGCTGGTCATATTCGCGGCGGACTTCCTGGGAGCGCTGGTTGATGTTGGAGACGAGGGGGCCAAGGTCGCGGAGGAGGGAGAGGAGGTAGGCTTTGGAGTAAAAGTTGAGGGTGGGGTAGAGGTAGGGCTCTTCGGCGAGGGTGGGGAAGTTGCTCTGGTCGAGGAGGCGATAGGCGATGAGGTAGGCGAGGCAGCGGTCGAGGGGGTCGCTGAGGTAGGGCTGGCCGGTTTTGGGGCCGCGGGCGTAGTGGTAGAAGAGTGTGCCGAGGAGGTAGTTGTAGATCTTGGAGGTGTCTTCGGCGCTGAGGCGGTCGGTGATGGCGAGGGAGGGGAGGCGGAGGGCTGGGTCGAGTTCGATGCGGTCGAGGGGTGTGGAGGTGTTCTTTTCGTACCAGTCCCAGGCCCACTTGCGGGGGAGGCGGACGTTGTTGACGGACCATGCGCCGCGCTCGACGATGCGGATGTCTTTGCCCGCGGCGCCGCCGATGCCTTCGCCGGCGTTGTAGTTGAGCATGGCGAGGAGGGCTTCGGGGTAGTGTCCTTCGCGGGTGAGGCAGGAGGCGAGGGTGTAGCGGACGTTGAGGAACTGGGGGTGGTTGGGGGCGCAGGTTTCCATCAAGGAGACGGCTTGGATGAGGAGGATGTCGCGGTCGACGACTTCTTCTTCGAGGGTCTCGGCGTTAAATTGGGCGGCGGAGGAGCTTGCGGCGCTGTAGTAGGCGGAGAGTTTGTCGAGGATGGCGTCTTTGTAGTCGCGCTGGAGGTTGACGGTGAGGCGTCCGGAGGGGACGGGGACGGTGATGGTGTCGGTGTAGGGGAACCAGTTGGCGTCGGCGGAGGCTTTGACTTCGAGGCTGTGGGTTCCCCAGCGGAGGCGGAGGGGGCGTTCGCGGACTTCGCGGCCGTCGATTTTGATCTGTGGGAGGACATCGTCGGGGACGACGGCGAAGTCGACGTTTTGGTACTGGGGGTCGAGGCCGAGTTCTTCGGCGGCGGAGAGGGGGCCCCAGCGCTCGATGAAGCGGGGTTTGCCTTCGATGAGGTTGTCGCCGCGGCGGAGGACGGCTTTGATGGAGACGGGGACGCCGGCGGGGAGGGAGAGCTGGACGGTGTCGCGGAGGAGCTGGGGGCCTTCGGTCCAGTTTTTGGCTTGGCCTTCGCGGCCGAGGGCGTAGACGATGCGGGCGCCGGAGGCTGGGGAGTGGTCGTCGGTCCAGGCGATGCGGAAGGTGTTGGTTTCGGTGCGGTAGACGCCGGGGTCGTTGTTGCGGCGGATGAGGAGCTGGCCGGGCTGGAGGGCGTCGAGGCGGGCGGCGAGGGCTTCGCGGGCGCCGGGGGCGGCGGTGGCGGGGACGGTCATGACGCTGGAGGTTTCGGAGACGGAGATGACTTCATAGGCGGGCTGGCTGAAGACGTCCCACCATTCGGTGGATTGTGTGACAGGGGTGAAGAGGTCTTTGGCGCTGATGGAGGAGTCGGAGCCTCGGGAGAGGACGGCGCGGCTGTCGCGTTTGCGGACGATTTGGGCTTCGACGGGGAAGTTGGCTTGGAAGAGGCGGAGGAAGTGGGAGCGGAGGCGGGCTTCGCCGTAGTCGGTGGTTTCGATGTCTGGGAGGATGATGTTGCTGTCGCCGCGGGTGTAGTAGAAGCGCATGAGGAGGGTGAATTGGCTGGAGGCGCCGGAGAAGGTGACGCAGGTGTAGCAGATGAAGTCTTTGTCGAGGCCGGGGCCGGGCCAGGGGCCGTAAGTGTCGAGGCGGTAGTCGAGGGGTGTGGCGGAGGCGAGGCCGTCGACTTGTTTGAGGAGGGCCATGAGGCTGGCGGCGAGGGCGTTCTGGCGGGCGGGGCTGACGCCGCCTTTCCATTCGAAGCAGACGCCGGCGTTGTATTTGGCCTTGGGCTGGGTAATATCTTCGTCCTGGGCGCGGAGCGGGGCGGCGAGGACGGCCATGGCGATGGCGGTGGCGGCGAGGCGGATGGCTGGGGAGGCGGTCATGACTGCGGTCCTCCTAGACGGCGGGTCGAAACGGGCGTCAAACGCTGCTGCCCGAGGCGCTGGGCGGCGGCCTCGATGCGGGTTTGCTATTTTCGGGTTTGCAGGTCCTTGAGGGAGGCGAGGGCGGCTTTCCAGTCGCCTTTGCGGGCGAGGTCGAAGTAGGTCTGGCTGTTGGGATAGGCGTTGAGGACGGCGTTTTCGAACTCCTGGGCGCGTCCGGCGGGGGCATGGCCGGGCTGGACGCTGGAGATGTAGGCGCTGAACCATGCGAATTGTTCGGCGGCGGCGGGGTCGTCGAGGTCAATGCGTTTCTGGACGGCTTTCCAGAGGATGGCGGTGGTGAATTTGAAGGCGGGCTGGAGGAGTCTGCGTTCTTCGAGGGTCTGGGCGTTCCAGAAGGTGTAGACGCCTTTGGAGCGGTAGACGAGGTTGTAGCCCTGGGGGCAGGCGGTGACCCAGTCCTCTTGGAGCCAGTCGGTGAACTGGCGATCGATGGCGGCCCAGAGGTTCTGGGCGGCCTGGGGGAAGAGGCGCTGTTCTTCGGTTAGGGCTGGGGCGAGGTCAGGGGTCTGTGGGCTGGCGGGGGCGGCGGCGAGGCGTGCGGCATCGACCATGGCTATGAGGTGGTCGAGGGTGTTGGGGGAGGAGGCGGCTTTCTGGACAAGGTCGTAGACCTGGACGCGGCGTGAGGCGATGGCGGCGAGTGGGGCGGGGAGGGCGCCGGCGTTGGCGGCGGCAAAGGCGCGGGCGGCTCCGGCGAGGTCGTTGTGCTTTTCGCAGAGCATGCCGAGGTAGAACTGGCCGCGGGCGCTCTCGCCGGGGTTGGTGACGGCTTGGAGGGCTTTGGCGACTTCGGAGGGCAAGGTGCCGGAGGCGCCCATGATCCAGGCGATTTTGTAGGGGGAGGGGGTTTTGTCGGGGGAGTCGAAGCCTTGGCGGTAGCCGCTGAGGATGAGGACGGCTTTGGCCGGGGGGAAGGCTTTGCCGGGGTCTTCCCAGTACTTGGCTTCGACGCCGTCACGGAAGGCCTGTTCGATCTTGGCGGCGGCGTCGCGCCATTCCTGGAGGCCGGTCTGGTTGGCGGCGTAGCGTTTGCGGATGGCGCTGGCGTCGGCTTGGACGACGCTGGCGTAGGCGGGGGGGGCGTCTTTGGGGAGGTCGTCCAACATGCGGATGGCTTCTTCAAAGCGGCGGCTTTCGCCGAGGCCGATGATTTTAGCGCGGAGGTCCTGGATGCTTTTGAGCTTGGGAAGGTCGCGGCGGGCCTGGGCGGCTTCGGGCGGGGGCTGGGTGGCGAGGGGGACGCGCTCCTTGTCGTAGGCGTCGAAGCGGGCGATGCCTTGTTCGAGGAGGCTGATGGCGGAGGCGACGTCGGTGGCCTGGCGGGATTCCTGGACGAGGCGGACGCCTTCGGTGAGGTTGTCGGTGAGGTTGAGGTAGGCGCAGCCGGGGGCGGCGAGGGCGGCGCAGGCGAGGGCTGCGAGGGCGATGAAGCGGAAGCGCGGGGTCATGTGGGCCTCCAGGTGTTGTTCAGAAGGGGCGGTGGTTTTTTGGGGGGGTTCTGAGGCTCATTCGAAGATGTCTTTGAGCGTGATTTGGCAGATGCTGCCGTCGCGGCAGATGAAGGAGACGTTGTTGTTGACGAGGCGGAGGGGGCTGGCGATGGTGTCGGCGAGGTCTTCGTGCCAGAGCTTGACGGGTTCGGGGCCGCGGGTGATGTCGAAGACGAGGATGCGGTCGGCGGCGGGGACGATGAGTCTGCCTGCGTCGTGGAGCATGGGGTAGCGGACTTCGCCGTAGTAGGCGCCGACGGATTCTTCCTTGAGGTTTTTGGGGTCGGTGAGGTTGATGACGCTGAGGAGGGAGCGTCCGCGTTCGTGGATGGAGGCGATGTAGAGGCGTGAGCCGGCTTTGACGGGCGGGGACATGACGGCGCCGGCGCCTTTGAGTTTGAAGGTGGTGGCGTCTTCGCGGAGGCGGCGTCCGCCGGTGTTTTCAAAGGGGAGGGTGTAGAGGGTTCCTTCGTCGGTTGCGGCGTAGATGACGTCGTCGGCGACGGTGGGGGCGGCGAGGATCTGGCCGTTGACGCGGTGGTCCCACATTTTTTCGAGGGTCTGGGCGTCGATGGCCTGGAGGAGTCCGCCGCGGGCGCCGACGAGGAGGACGCCTTTGTGATAGGTGAGGGGGGAGCTGGCTTGGACGGGGACGTTTTTGAGTTCGGCTTTGGCGGTGAGGGCGCGTTTGTAGACGCCGCCGCGTGTGGAGTAGTAGACGGCGCCGTCGGCGATGACGGGGCGCGCAGAGACGGGTTCGGGGAGGTGCTTTTCCTTGAAGATTTCGGTTTTGAGGTCGTAGTTCATGAGGGCCATGTAGTGGCCGTCGGGGTCGTTTTCGCTGAAGATGAGGGCGCCGGCTGGGGTGGCGGTGACGAGTCTGGCGCGCAGGGGGGAGGATTCGATGACGCGGGGGGCGCCTGAGCCGTCGATGACGTAGGCGCCGAGTTCGCCGTAGCTGACGAGGAAGCGCTGTTCGCCGGGGATGACGTCGAGGGAGAGAAACTCGGAGCCGCCGGGTTTGCTGGAGCGCCAGTAGAGGGGCTCGGGGGCTTCTTTGCGGTCTTTTTCGAGGAAGCGGTCTTTGGGGAAGACGGCCATGAAGGCGGTGTCGGCGGCTTGGGAGGTGAGGATGATTTTGTCGCCGAGGGTGTTGAGGGGAAGGCGGGGTTCGCCGAGGTACTTGGAGGCGGCGTCTTTCCACTGGGCCTGGGCCTGGGTGTCAGTGACGTTCCAGGCGTAGACGCTGAAGGGGAAGCGTGGGCCGAAGCGGCTGGTCTGGCCGGAGAAGTTGATCTGATAGGAGGCGATGGCGTCGGCGCTTTGGACGATCATGACGCCGTAGGCTTCGCGGGGCATTTCGACGAGTTCGACGGACATGGCGCCTTTTTTTTTGGAGACGGGGATGGTTTTGAGGGGTTTGCCGTCGGGGCGGAGGAGGTAAAGATTGCCGGAGGTGTTGGGGAGGAGGATGGAGCCGTCTTTGGTGAAGACGGGCTTTTCGCAGAGGAAGCCGTTGTTGATCTTGTAGAAGAGGGTGAAGGGGTTTTGGGGGTTGCTGAAATCTTTGACGTAGATCATTTCGTTGGCGCCGCGGCGGACGGCGACGAACGCGCGCATGGTGGATTGGCCGCGGGGGCTGAAGCGTCCGGTGCAGAAGAGGGGCGCGCTGACAGGGCGTTCGTTGAGGTCCTGGACTTGGACTGGGGCGGTGAAGGCGGGTTCGATGGCGCCGGTGGAGAAGTCGATGAAGGCGAGGACGCGGGCGCCGGGGCGTTCTTCGCAGAGGGCGGCGATGTAGGCGGGGCGGTTTTCTTCGACGTCGAGGACGACGGCGGGCATGGCGACGACGCGCGCGCCTTTGAAGAGGGGTTTTTCTTCGGCGCCCGGCTTGGCGAGGGAGCCAGTGGCGGCGTCGAATTTGTAGATGGCGCCGTTGGTGGAAACGAGGATGACCCAGTCCTGGATGACGACGGGGGGATAGGCGAAGCGGAGTTCGTCGTAGGTGCGCCAGATGACGGCGCCGGTTTCGACGTCGAGGGCGTGGGCATAACCGCGGTCGTCCAGGAGGAAGAGCATCTTTTTGCCGCGGATGTTTTCGACGGGGAGGCCGGTGAAGATGAACTCGCCGGAGCCGAGGCCCATCTGGAAGCTCCAGAGGGCCTGGCCGGAATCGAGGCGGTAGGCGGTGAGGCGGTTATCGACGCCGACGAGGAAGGCGATGCCTTGTCCGCCGACTTTGCCGAGGGGGATTTTCCATGGCCAGCCGCGTTTGAAGTGGAGGCCTGCGCCGGGCTGCTGGGCGAGGGCGCAGGGGGTGGCGACGGTGGCGGCGAGGAGGAGGGCCGCGAGGAGGAGGGCGCGGGGTTTGAGGCTGGCGGGTATTTGCATGGAGCAGACCCTTTCAGGTGACACGCCGCGCGAGCGCAGGCTGCCCGTGTTCCGGTGACACGTTGCGCTCCCGCCGGGGGGCAGGCTTGCGCAACATGTCCTCGTCAGCTAGTTGGTTGCGGTGGCGAGGGCAGAACCGGTGCGATTATAGGCGCGCTGAAAAGGCCGTGTCAAGCGGAAATGGGAGAGGGTTGGGCGGGGGCGGAAGGGGCGCGGGGCG
>CAYYEE010000153.1:0-9062 GCA_964470775.1 uncultured Planctomycetota bacterium
TGTCGGCCAGGGTGCAATGGCGAATGGCGAGGCGCGCGGCGCCTTGGCCGCGCACGGCGGCGCCTTTGCAGCCGCGCACGAGGCAGCCGCTCAGGGCGCCGTCGGCGGCCTTGACCAGGACGCCGTCGGCTTTGGCGTCTTGGACGGTGATCTTTTCGACGATGACATGGCTGCCGCTGATCTCCACGCCGGGGAGGGTGACGCGCTTCTTGGCGAGGCTGCGGACGCGGATGGGCTGGTCTTCGTTGCCGGAAGCGGTGATGACGAGCGGCTCGGCGTAGTGGCCTTCGGCGATGTAGAGGGTGTCGCCGGGTTGCAGCGCGGCGGCGGCTTTGCGGAGGGTCTTGAAGGGGGTCTTGTCCGTGGCGCCGTCGGCGGCGTCGTCGCCCGCGGGCGAAACGTAGAAAACGCGGCCGTGGGGCTTTGCAAAGGCGCCGCGGTCCACGCCTTTGACGCCTTTGCCTCGGAAGGGGCTGTCGGCCTGGAGGCGAAAGTCGAGCCAGGCGGGATCGGCGAACCGGGCGGCGGCCACGGCTTCGGCGCCGCGGGGGCACAGGTTGTTGATGAAGGCTTTGCTGGGAGCGACCCAGTCGGCGCCGGGGCCGGGGCCCCAGCTTTCGCCGGGCCAACCCAGCGAGCCAAGCATGGTGTTGTTGCGCACGATGATGCGGTCTTCGGGCTTGAGACCCAGCGACCCGGTGGTGTCGAAGGATCCGGTCATGACGTTGCCTTGGACGACGATGCCGGGTCCGAGGGGTTTCCACCAGAGGGAGAGGGCGCCGTCGAGGACGTTGTTGATGACGTAGGTCTTGCTGGGGACGCCAGCCCAGTGGTGGATGGCGAAGTAGTGGAGGATGGCGCCGCTGCGGACGCTGGGGGGCTCGGCGTGGAGGACGTTGCCGATGATGAGGTTGTTGTCGAGGCCGGCGGTGTTGAAGTTCATGCGCTGGGTGAAGATGACGCCGCGTTCGCCGCTTTTGCGGCCGGTGTTGTTCTTGATGAGGCAGTGGCGCGCGCCCATGATGTTGAGGCCGGCCATGTCGTTGCCGTAGAAGGCGCATTGCTCAATGGTGACGTGATGGGCGTTGTCGCCTTTGCCGCCGACGAACACGCCGGAGCTGTAGCCTTCGAACCACAGGCCGCGGACGTGGACGTAGGCGGAGTCGACGGCGAGACCTTGGAGCGGTCCGCGCACGGCGACGGCGCGGCCGGGGGGCAGGCGGCTGTCGCTGAAGCGGACGCAGAGCGTCTTGTTGTCCTTGTCGAACCAGAAGGCTCCGGGGAGTTCGTTGACGCGTTCGAGGGAGCCGGCGTACTGGAGCTGGATGCGGGTGTCGGTCTCCCAGGCCATCTCCACCTTGTCAGTGTCGAGGGGGGCGGCCCAGGCGCGGGGCGCGGCTGGGTGGGGCGCCCAGCCGGCGACGTGGCGCGCGCCGGTGACGATGGCGCGGCAGCGGGGGGCGGCGAAGATGCGGATGGGCTGGCCGGGCTGGCCGGAGACCTTGCCCAGGGAGAGGGTCTGCGGCTCGTAATAGAAGCCTTCGTCCACGAGGAGCGTGTCGCCGGCTCTGAGGTCTTTGAGGCCGCGGCGCAGGGTCTGCCAGGCGGCGGCCCAGCTTTCGCCCGTGGCGGCGTCGCTGCCCTTGGGGGAGACGTAGAAGGCGCGGCCGGGCGTTTGGAGAGGACCGGCGCCGAAGTCGCTTTCGCGGAACTCGGCAAGGGCGGCGAGGGGCTCGACGGCCTGGGGGGAGGTGTCGAACTTTTCGCCGCCGCCTGCGCTGGCCGCGAGGGAGAAGAGGGTCATGCCGACGAGGGCGGCTCGGATCATGGGGGGCTCCTTGGGCAGGGGGCCGGACAGGCCGGACAAGTCGGACGGATCGGGCGTATCCGACGGGGCGGACAGACCGGGCGGGGGTCAGGGGTCGTTGACGCCAACGTCCACGCCGCCGGCTTCGTCGAGTTCGTGCCAGACGCCGAAGGCGGTGTGCTGGAAGATGGTGTTGACGCCGCGTTCGGTGTAGACGACGCCGGTGAAGCTGAAGCGGGGGCCTGCGTAGTAGTCGCCGCCGAGGTACTGGTTGTTCTGGGCGAGGATGCCATAGTATGCGGGGTAAAGGGCGGCGCGGTAATCCGGGGGATTCGTGCCCAGCCGGAACGCCTGGCTGTGCCAGACCAGGCCTTCTTGCGGATCGCCGAAGGTCGCGGTGTGGCCATCGCCATAGAGGACGTGGCAAGCGGTACGGTGGCCGGCGACGCCCATGCCGGCCATGCGGCGGCTGCCGGCCACGCCGTCGGTGGAGACGATGCCGAGCGCGGTGACGTCGCGGTTGAGGCCGTCGCGCTGGTAGCCTTTGTCCCAGGCGTCGGAGACCAGGGCGCGGGCGGCCTGTTCGCGGACGGAGCGGAAGATCGGCTGGCCGATGCGCATGTTCTGGCGGGGCTTGGCGCCGGGCAGGCGGGTGACGTCCTTGCCGTCCTGGGCCACGTGCCATCCGCTGTAGACGGCGGTGGGCGTGGCGCGATAGGCGTAGTTGCACATGACGATGTTCTGGCGGTAGTCCTCTCTGGAGGAGTTGCGCGTGGCGACGGGGCCCCAGCCGCCGTAGATCAGCGCCGCGCCGTTGTAGCCGCCCACGGTTCTCCAGGCGCTGATGCGGCCGGGCGATTCGTGCTCCGTGGCCGATCCCGTGGCCCATCCTTCGTAGTGCAGGCCGCTGGGGGCGCCGTCGCTGCTGGGGCAGTAGAGCGTGCGCGCGTCGCTGAGGTAGCCTGAGGTGAGGAGCATGCCCAGGCCGGTCGGGGCGTTGTTCATGTTGCCGGCGGTGAAGGGCAGGGTGTTCTGGTATGCGCCGCCGATCTGGCGCCAGTACGCGCCTTGGACGCCTGTGGTGGATCCGTAGGTCGTGACGTAGGCTTGGCCGGTTCCTTCTTTGCCGGCATAGACAACGGAGGGCGAGCACAAGCCATAGTGGTTCTTGAGGTTGTTGTTGGCCGGGCTGTAGCCATAGCCGGCGGTGAGGCCGGTCCAGCAATCGCACCCGGCCGGCGCGCACCAGTCATAGTCGGCGGGGCGCCAGCCGGTCCAGCTGGGGACATAGCCGCCGAAATCGCCGGTGTAGGCTGTCCAAGCCAGGCCGATCTGGCGGAGGTTGGAGGCGCACGAGGCGCGGCGGGCTTTTTCGCGGGCGGCGGAGAGCGCGGGCAGGAGCATGGCGGCGAGGATGGCGATGATGGCCACGACGACGAGGAGCTCGATCAGCGTAAAGGCTGCTCGCTCGAACCGCATGAAGGCTCGGGGGCCGAAGCCGGGTTTGCTCAACATCGCTCTCTCCTCCTTGATCTTCGCGCCGTTTTCAGCAGCCGGATTCCAGAGACCCATGGCAGTCCCGGTGTTGGCGGGTGTCCGCACCATGTTTCCGGCGGCGGGCGGCGCTGGTGATGCGTTGCGGAGATTGGCGCGCCAATTTCCGCAAAGACTCGCAGGCAACCGGCAACACGAACTTGCGTCAAGCCAGCAGATTGTGTCAGAAGCGCAGGGCCAAAGTCAACTCTTTGTTGCGGCGTAAGTTGCAGACATCGGCCACGTCGTGTTGCGCCTCACAAACAGCAAAGCCATTTCTGAGACACCGCACTAGGCGACGATCTCGGTGCCGATGCCTTGGTCCGTAAAGATTTCCAGCAACAGCGAATGCTTGATGCGGCCGTCCACGATGTGCGCTTTGCTGACGCCGCCCGCCAGCGCGGCCAGGCACGCCTCGACCTTGGGCAACATGCCGCCGTCGATGGCGCCGGCGGCGATCATGGCCCGAATCTCCGCGCCCGTGAGCGTGGGCGCCAGGGACTCTTTGTCCTTGGGGTCGCGAAGGATGCCGTGGGTGTCGGAAAGGAAGACGACTTTTTCGGCGCGCAGGGCGCCGGCCAGGAAACCGGCGGCGGTGTCGGCGTTGATGTTGAGGGCGCCGCCGGCGGGGTTGGTGGCCAGGGGCGCCACGACGGGGATGATGCCCCGCATGGTCAGCTCCCAGAAGCGCTGGGTGTCCACGGCCGTCACCTCGCCCACGAGGCCGAGGTCCACTTCCTCTTCCACGCCTTGGGCGTTGCGGACTTTGAAGAGAACCTTGCGGCCGATGAGGGCGGCGTCGGCGCCGTTGCTGACGGGTTCGGGATGGCCGCCCAGGCGGCTCAGACGCTCGCAGATGTCGGCGTTGATCTGGTTGACCAGGACGTCGCGGGCGATGGCAAGGGTTTCTTCGTCGGTGACGCGGCGGCCTTTGACGAACACGGGCTGCTTGCCGCGGGCTTTCATGGCGGCGCTGATGGCCGGGCCGCCACCGTGGGCCAGGACGGGCCTCATGCCCACGGACTCCATATACACCACGTCGCGCAGCACTTGGTCCAGGATTTCGGGGCTTTCCATGGCGGCGCCGCCGAACTTCACGACCACCAGCCGTCCGCGGAACTGGCGGATGTAGGGCAGGGACTCGATCAGCACCGCGGATTTGCGGATGGCTTCTTCTTGAGAGATCATGCGTTCCAGGCCTCGAACCCTCGGCGGCGCCGTTCCATCGGCGCAAAGCGGCTACAAATCGCGTTATTATAGGAGGGGCGTTGCGGCCGCGTCAATGAGATCGAGGCAAAGGAAGGAAAGGACCGAAACCACGACCGGCGATGTCCCACGCCCCGGTTGACACCCATTCCGCTGAGCCCTAGAATCGCGCGCACACCCCACCCGGAGGCGCGGATGGCATGAAGGAATACCTTGAGCGGACGGAGAGCTATTTGACGGGAAAGCTCATCCCGTTCTGGGCCGGTCGCGTCGTGGAGCCCAAGTTTGGCGGGTTCCAGACCAACTACGACCGCCAGGGAAGGCGCACGGCCGTGACGGAGAAGACGCTGCTGTGCCAGGGGAGGGCGCTGTTCACGATTGCGCACGCCTTGCGCCACGGGTTCGAGTGGCCGGGGGGGCGCGAGGCCATGGACCAGGGCATCGAGTTTCTGCGGCGGTTCTTTCGCGACGCGGAGCACGACGGCTACTACTGGATCTGCGAGGAGGACGGCCGGCCCAAGGATGCGCGCAAGGTGGTCTATGGACACTCGTTCCTTATCTACGGCCTGGCCGAGCACGGCCTGCTGACCGGCAGCGCGGACAGCCGGCGCGAGGCGGAGCGTCTCTTTGACCTGCTGGCGGCCAAGGCCGCGGATTTCCGCCACGGGGGGTTTTTTGAGCAGTTCGACCGCGCTTTCAACCCGGTGAGCGAGCGGCCCGACGGGGCCTTGCACAAATCGCTGGATGTGCATATGCACTTGATGGAGGCCTTTATGACGCTCTACCAGCTCACGGGTCTGCCGCGCCACCGGCAGGCGCTGGAACAGGTGATGGAGCTGATCTTTGACCGGATGGTGGACCCGGAGACGGGCGTGGGGGTGTCCATCTTCAGTCCGTCGTGGCAACCGATGGCGAACCTCCAGCTCGGCGCGGTGTGGGGGTCGGATCGCTTTGAGCGCAAGGCCAAGCCGGCGGACATCACGTCCTATGGCCACAACATCGAACTGGCGTGGCTGTATCTTCACGCCATGGACGCGCTGGGCCGGCCGCGGCAGGAGGGGCTGGCGCGCGTGCGGCGCATCTTTGACCACACGTTTGAACGCGGCGTGGACTGGGAGTTCGGCGGCTTGTACGTCGAGGGACCGCGCCAGGGCGCCGCGTCGGAGACGAACAAGGAGTTCTGGCAGCAAGCCGAGGCGCTGGTTGGGTTTCTGGACGCGTATGACCTGACGCAGGAGAAGAAGTTCCAGCGCGCGTTCCGCAACGTGCACGACTTTGTGTTCAAGAAGATGATCTGCTGGGACCAGGGCGAGTGGTATCCGCTGCTGGACCGGCAGGGGGCGGTGGTGTGGGACTACATGGGGCACAACTGGAAGATCTGCTATCACACGGTGCGGGCGATGGTGGAGGTGGTGTTGAGGTTGAGGCGGATGGGAGGGGGGGGGGGGTAGGGGGGACGAGGCGTTTTGGCTGTTTACACGCGCCTGTCTATCGGCGACAATGCGCGGCTGGCGTGGCGGGTTGGGCGGCCTATGGGTTTTGTCTGACCCGGCGGACAGGTCCGACCTGTCTGACACGCCTGAGTGGTCGTCCCCTAGTGCGGTGTTTCGGAAATGCCCTGCATTTCCGAAACACCGCAGGGCGGGCTAACTCGATACTTTGGACGCGTCAAGCGCCGGGTTTGTGTCATGTAGTGTTTCAGAAATAGCAAAGCTATTTCTGAAACACTACACTGGGACGCCTTCCGGCGCCTTGTCATTGAAGAAAGGTGAGCAACGCCATGAAGCAGATCCGCGTGATTCAGTACGGCATGGGGCCCATTGGCCAGAAGGTGACGCAGTTCCTGGCGGACCGGCCCGGCGTGAAGATCGTGGGCGCGGTGGATATTGACCCGGCCAAGGTGGGCAAGGACGTGGGCGAGCTGGCGGGCGTCAAGCGCATGGGCGTGAAGATTTGCGGGTGCGCCAAGGAGTTGATGAAGAAGGTCAAGGCGGACGTGGTGGTCCTGACCACGGCGTCCAGCTTCAAGGTGGTGGCGCCGCAGGTATTGGAGATCGTGTCGTGCGGCCTCAGCGTGGTGTCCACGTGCGAAGAGATGTCGTATCCATGGAACACGGAGCCGGCGTTGTTGAAGAAGATTGACCAGGCTGCCAAGAAGGCGGGCGTGGCGGTTCTGGCCACGGGCGTCAATCCCGGCTTTCTGATGGACTTCCTGCCGCTGGCGCTGACGGGCGTGTGCCGCGAGGTGGAGTCCGTCATGGTCGAACGCATCCAGGACGCGCAGTTCCGGCGGCTGCCGTTCCAGCAGAAGATCGGCGCGGGGCTGACCGTGGCCGAGTTCAAGGAGCGGATCAAGACAGGCAAGCTGCGCCACGTGGGCCTGACCGAGTCCATGCATATGATCGCGAGCAAGCTGGGGTGGAAGCTGGACAAGACCGAGGACATCATCAAGCCGATCCTGGCGGAGAAGACCGTGAAGACGCCGGCCATGACCGTGGAGAAGGGCAACGCGCTGGGCGTGTATCAGCTCGGCCGGGGTTTTGTGGGCAAGAAGGAAGTGATCCGGCTGGTGTTCAAGGCGGCCATCGGCATGGCCGACCCGCGCGACCGGGTGGTGATCAAGGGCACGCCGAGCATCGACAGCACGGTTAAGGGCGGGGTGAACGGCGATATCGCCACGTGCGCGATTGTGGTGAACGCGATTCCGTCCGTGGTGGCGGCGCGGCCGGGCCTGCGGACCATGGCGGACATTGAGCCGGTGTCGTGCCTGCGCTGAGCAGGGCGGCATAGGGCGCGACGGATGCGCGGGGCGGCGCGGCATGCGCGCGCCGTCCCCGGCTCCGGCGAGCCGCAAGGGCCCATTCTCGCCGGCCTGCCGTTACGGCCGGCGCGGGCCTGGGCAGTCGAACGCGCAACCACGTTCACGACGCCCCGGCAAGGAGAGCCCTTGACAAAGGGAAGCTTATGGGCGGCCCAGAGATACCGCCCCGCCCGGCTCCATGCCGGCGCGCGGCGCGCTCGACGCTCTACAAGATCGCGTTGCGTTGGGCCATCGTCAGCGATTGCGCAAAGCAACGGGCAACCCTTTACGGCCCGTTGAAAAAGACACCGCGTCGGCGGGGACATGGCGCCTCAGCCCGCCAACGGCGGGATCGCAACGTGTCCCCGGAACACGACATTTTCAACAGGCTGTTAACATTTCCTGCGCCCTCCGGATGAGGGTGGTCGGCGCGACCGCGCCGCGGGATGACTGCTTCATCCCCATGCTGCCCCAAACGCGGGGCGCCGCGAATCATAAGAGCCTGTTTTGGGCAAGTCACACCTTGTATTCAACCCGCGCTTGCAGGAAGTCACATCAAGGAAGATACCAAGATGCGTGAAGAAAGCCGGAAGAGATTTGATTCGATCCATGACGACTATTCGTTTTTCCAGAACCACTCGACAGAAGCGCAATCCGATATTTAGAGCCTACTTGCCGCATGTAAGGCCTCTGTGTGGAGCGGGCCGTCCTGTGAGGATGCTTGATTTTGGCTCGGGTGACGGCGCCTTCGCCGGAGATCTTCTTTCGGCGGTCTCCGCATCGTCGGAGCGCCTTCGCCTGTCGCTTGTCGAGCCGGACGCATGGTATCTCAAATGCGCCGTCAAGAGGCTCGGACGGTTTACAGCACACCCCATCCTTGCCTGGCCTGAGCTTCCACCAGATCTGAATGCCTGCTTTGACGTTATCCTTTCAAACCATGTTTTGTATTATGTGCCGGATCTCAAGAAAACGATTTCGGCGCTCATTCGCGGGCTGTCATCTCCGGGTGTCTTTGTCTCTTCTGTGGCCGGGAGAGACAATGCCCTTGTCCAATATACCATTGCCCTGTTTGATTTGATCGGGAAACCCTATCCATTCTGGCTGGCCGAGGAGTGCGAGAAAGCTTTCCGCGAATTGGGGGAGAAAATCGTGATCGAGGACGTCCATTTTGATCTGATATTTCGCGATTCAGAAGAGAGCCGTCTGAGCATGGCGCGTTTCCTGATGGGGAGCGAATATCCCAATATTCCCCGTGAGGCATTGCTGAAAGAATTCGACCGTTACCTGCACGATGGGAACATAATCATCAAGACCACGAATAAGCATTTCATCCTCAAGCGTTAACGGGTGGCAAGGCGGTCTATTCGGGGGGCATCATCCATAAGACTACGCCCGGGGGTTTCGCGATTTCGACCTGTTCCAAAAGATCGTAGACGCCGCGTCTTCGTTCGACGTCAGTCTGAACGGCATGGATGCGGACTCTAATGATGTGGATTCCGCTGACCGCGGGGACCATGCATGGGGCTTGGCCTGGGGCGCTGAGGCTTGAAAAACTTCTGGGACATGGAAGAAAAGCGGGCTGAGGGTGAACTATATATGCAGACGCGCCGGAGAGACCCGCGGCTGGAGAGGCGAAGCGTGGCCCAGGAAGAGGCGGAACTGGTAGGGCGGGCCAAGGGCGGTGACGCAGCCGCCTGCCGCGAGATCGTGGACCGG
>CAYYEE010000154.1:0-9062 GCA_964470775.1 uncultured Planctomycetota bacterium
GTGCCGGCGGGGCAGCGGAGCTGAGACGGGCCGTATGCTCGCGGGACGCGGGGCAGGGCGGGCCGTCCTTCGCCCATGCGGGCGAGACGCCCGCGCTCGTGCGCCGGAATCCCTGTGGCGCGGGGGCGGCTTGCGCGCGAGGGCTTGCCAATCGCGGCTCCGGGCGCCAAGATATCCTCTTTCCGCCAGCGACATGGCGGGACGCGTGGCGGCCGCCGCCCGGGAACGGCGACGCGACGCGAATTCCGAACACAGGAGGGAACGATGACCGAGTCATCGGCTGGGACACATCGTTGGGTCGTGGCGATCATGGGCACGCTGCTCCAGGTCTGCTTGGGCACGGTTTACGCCTGGAGCTTTTTCCAGAAGCCGCTGGTGGACGCCTATGGATGGAGCAACACGCAGGTGGCGCTGACGTTCAGCCTGGCCATCTGCACGCTGGGGCTGGCCGCGGCGTGGGGCGGCATGAACTTGCCTCGCCTGGGACCGCGGCTCATGGCCACGGCGGGCGGGGCGCTTTTCGGGCTGGGCTATCTGGTGGCGGCGCTGGCGCTGTGGCTGAGGTGGCTGCCGCTGCTTTACGCGGGCTACGGACTCATCGCCGGCGTTGGGCTGGGGCTGGGCTATGTGACGCCGGTGGTGACGGCGGGGCGCTGGTTCCCGGACAAGAAGGGGCTTGTGACGGGCATGGTGGTCATGGGGTTCGGGTTCGGCGCGCTGGTGATGAGCAAGGCCCTGGCGCCGGCGTTGATGGCGCTCACGGGCCGCAGTCTGCCGGCCGTGTTCGGTCTTCTGGGCGTGGTTCTGGGCGGGGGCTCCGTGGTCGCGGCGCGCTTTCTGGTCAACCCGCCCGAGGGTTACGCGCCGCCGGACTACTCGGCCGCGGCCAAAGCGGCCGACGCCGCGGATCAGGCCGCGCCGCTCACGCCCCGCCAGTGTCTGCTTTCCGGCCGGTTCTCGCTGATGTGGGTCATGTTCTTCTGCAACATCGCGGCGGGCATCTCCATCATTTCCTTCCAGTCGCCGCTGATGCAGGACCTGTGCCGCCGGGCGAACAGCGCCCTGAAGCCCGAGGCGCTCGCGTCCTATGGCGCCACGCTGATCGCGATCAGTTCCATCTTCAACGGCGTGGGCCGGTTCTTTTGGGGCAGCGTGTCCGACCGGATCGGCCGGGCCTGGACGTTCCGCATCATGCTGGTCACGCAGGCGGCGGCCTTTGCGGGGCTCATGACCGCCACTTCGCCCTGGGTTTTCGGCGCGTTGGTTTGCTACGTGCTGCTGTGCTATGGCGGCGGGTTCGGGACCATGCCTTCGTTCGTGCTCGACGTGTTCGTGTCACGCACGCTCGCCGCGGTGGTGTATGGCGTCATTTTGACGGCCTGGTCGGCCGCGGGCGTGGTGGGGCCGCTCATCGTGGGTTTCTTCAAGGACCACTACGCGGCTCAGGCCGCGCGTTACTCATTTATCGCGGGCGCCGTCATGCTTCTGGCCGGGTTGCTTATCTCTCTGGCTTTGAGCGATCGGAGGTATCAGCCCAGGGCATAGCCGCCCGTCAATAAAGACGCCGCGGCGGCGGGGACAGGCGGCGGAAGGCCGCCAACGGCGGGATCGCAACGTGTCGCCGCAATAGACGAATCGAGCAGGGGAGACGGAAAGGACCGAACGAGCGAAAGGACGGGGCGACTCCGCTTTGCGCCGCATGCCTCTTGCCGTTGGAGGGGCGCGCGGGGATAATAGCCCCGGCGCCTGATGTGGCTGGGCGCGGCATCGGGAAAGAAAGCGGCGCGCGTTGAGACGAGTAGCGCAAAAAACGCTCTTGGGCTTTTTGGCCGTGATTCTGGCTGGCGCCGTGGCGCTCACGTCGCCGGCGTGCTCCAAAGGCGAGCCGCTGGCGTTCGTGGACGCGGTCTTCACGTCCGCGTCGGCCGTGTGCGTCACGGGGCTCACGGTCAAGGACACGGGCGGGGACTTCACGTTCCTGGGCCAGGTGATCATTCTGCTGCTTATCCAGGCCGGGGCGTTGGGGATCATGACCCTGTCGTCGGGGCTGCTGCAGACCATGGGCGCGCGGGCGCCGCTGGGCGACCGGGTGGCCTACGCGGACGATATGTCGGATATCCACGCGCCCGACTACAACCGCACCTTCCGGTTCATCCTGACGGTCACGCTGGGGCTGGAGGCGGCCGGCGCGGTCCTCATGGCGCCGGTCATGGTCGCGCGCGACGGATGGCGCCTCGGGTTGTGGTCCAGCCTCTTCCACTCCGTGTCGGCCTTCTGCAACGCGGGTTTTTCGCTCTACGAAGACAGCCTGTGCGGGTTCCGCGCCAATGTCTGGATCAACCTCGTCATCTGCGCGTTGATCCTTTGCGGCGGGATCGGCTTTGTGGTGTTGTGGGACGTGGGCCAGTGGCTGCGGCGCCGGCGGCTGGGGCGGGGCCAGCGCTGGCGCTTGTCGCTGCACTCGCGCATGGTTCTGCTCACGTCGGCTCTGCTGGTCGTCGCCGGCGCCGTGGTCATCCTGCTTCTCGAGTGGCGCGTGTCGCTGGCCGAGTGCTCCTGGGGCGAGATGGCGCTGGCTTCCTTGTTCCAATCCATCACGGCGCGCACGGCCGGTTTCAACACGACGCCCATCTACGCCATGAGCAACGCCACGCTGCTGGTGCTCATTCTGCTAATGTTTGTGGGCGCGTCGCCTTTCTCCACGGGCGGCGGGGTAAAGACGACGACGCTGGCCACGCTGGCGGTGGTGGCTTTTTCGCGGCTGCGCGGCCACGAGGAGGCGAACTGCATGGGGCGCCGGTTGACGGAGCGCTCCATCAGCCGCGCCGTGACGGCGGTGCTGTTCGCGGGCGCGGCGCTCTCGTTGTTCTTGGTGGCGCTTCTCGTTTCCGAACACGGGGGCATGTCGCACGGCGCGAGCCGCGGGCGCTTCTTGGAGATCCTTTTCGAGGCGGTGTCCGCGTTCGGCACCGTGGGGCTGAGCGTGGGCGTGACGCCCTCGTTAAGCGTGGCGGGCAAGATCGTCGTTTCGCTGTTGATGTATATCGGGCGCGTGGGGCCGCTGGCCCTGATGGCCAGCCTGTCGTTGCGCGAGCGGCGCGACGCCGTGCGCTTTCCGTCGGAAGACGTCATGATCGGGTGA
This sequence comes from uncultured Planctomycetota bacterium, assembly GCA_964470775.1. GTDB lineage: Bacteria > Planctomycetota > Brocadiia > CAIUPP01 > CAYYEE01 > CAYYEE01. The sequence goes on from CAYYEE010000154.1 coordinate 3,143, forward strand.
GGGCAACAACATGAGCCAGTTCGCCGTGATCGGGCTGGGGCGTTTCGGTTCCGCCGTGGCCAAGAAGCTGGCCGAAAACGGCTGCCAGGTGCTGGTCATGGACCGCGACCACAAGACCGTGCAGGCGTTTCGCGACATCGCCACCGCCGCGTACATCGGCGACGCCACGGACCGCAAGGCGCTGGAGTCGCTGGGGCTCAAGCAGGTGGACGCGGTGATCCTGTGCCTGGGCGAGCGCATGGAGGCGTCCATACTGGCCGCGCTGTATCTGCGCGAGATGGGCGTCAAGGAAGTGTGGGCCAAGGCGGCCAGCGAAGACCACGCCAAGGTGCTTTCCACGCTGGGTGTGTCCAAGACCGTGCTGCCCGAGCGCGACACGGCTCACCGCCTGGCCAGCCAGCTCAGCTTCCCGAACATGCTGGATTATCTGCCGCTTCACCCCGATTATTCCATCATGCAGGTGACCTGTCCGCCGGACCTGACGGGCAAGTCGCTGCGCGACCTGAACCTGCGCGCCAAGTACGGCATTCAGGTGCTGGCCGTACAGGAATACGTGCCGCAGCGGATCACGATCGCGCCGGACGGGGGCTTCGTGGTGAAGGACTCGGACGTGCTGATCGTGCTGGGCCGCAACGAGGACATCGAGAAGCTGACTCGGATGACATGAGACATGGCGGTGTGGACGACGCGCCTTTGGGTTGTGGCGCTGCTGGCCGCGGCGGTCTGGAGCGCCGGCGTCATGGGGGCGGAAGGGACTTGGCGCGAGCGGATGAGCGGGCTTCATCCCTCGGTCCGCGAGTGCCTGGTCGAGCTGCCGCCGGAGCTGTTGGACGCGGGGCCGGACGTGCCCGAGACGCGCAACGCCTATGCTCTCTGGGCCAGGGGCGCCGCGGTCTTTGAGCCCATGCCCGCCGACCTGCGCGCCGCGGTGGACAAGGCCGGACCCTCGGGCCTGCCCAAGCGCGAGCGCGCCCGTTTCGCGGAATGGCGGAGCCGCAACAAGCCCGCGTGGGACCTGTTCGTCCGCGGCGCCGCGCTCAAGGCGCTGCGCCGGCCCTATCGCGGCCTCATGGACCCGCTGGACCCGCCGCCTCCGCCCATCAAGAGCCTGCTGGACCTGAGCGATTTTGCCCTGTTGGACGCTTTGTCCAGCGGAAGCCGGGACCAGGTCGTGGAAGAGTTGCTCCGCCGCCTGGGCGCGGCGCGGCTGCTGATCGAGGACCGCGCTTGCGTGGAGGACTGGCTGGACGGCGTGGCGCTGGAAAGGACGGTGGTCCATGACATCCAGCGCAACCTGCTGCCCGGCGAGCTGCCTCTGGATGCGGCCGTGGCCATCCTGGTGCGGCTGGGGGAGGCGGAGCCGCTGGACGCGGCGCTGACGCGGGCGCTGGCCGGCAGCTTTCGCGCGCAGTTTCTCTCTGGCCTCGACTTCCTGGCGCGCAATAACGCCGAAGGCGGTTACGAGAACGACCTGCTCAAGAGCCTGCGGAACGCGGCCCGCGCGCGGCTGAAGGGCGCGGACAAGATCGCCGCGCTGGAGGCGCTGAGCCAGGGGCTGCTGGACACGCGCGAGACGCTCCGCTTGGCCGGCGCGCTTTTCGAGCGCGGCCGCGCCGATGCGCTGGCGCCCTGGCCGCGGCGCGACCGGGGCATGGACGAGATGGCCGCGGCGTGCGACGCTTGGGCCGAGGCGGCAGGCGCCAAGGCCGCGCTCGAGCCTGTGCTGCGTCGCATGGAAGAGGGGCAGATGAGCGCGGAAGACCTGGCCGCCATCCGCGCCGCGATCCGCAACATCGCGGGCAAGAGGCTCGCCGGCATGATGAAGGATTGCTACTACCTGCCCAAGGCCGCGCTGGCCCGGGCCATGCTGCGGCGCGAGGTCCTCAAGGCGCAGGTGGCGATCAAGGCGTTCGCCGGCCGCCGGGGCGAGCCGCCGCAACGGCTGCAGGAATTGGTGGATGGGATGTTCCTGGCCAGCGTGCCCCAGGATCCTTTTGGCGGCGGGCCGCTGCGCTACAGCCGCGAGCGGATGCTGCTGTGGAGCGTGGGGCCGGACGAGAAGGACGACGGCGGCCTCGACGCGCCCTTGGACGACCTGCGCGTCTCGTCGAACCTCGAAGACCCGGGGCTGAAGGATTTTGTGTGGCGGGCGCCGGCGAGATAGCAGGGGGCCTTCGCCGGACGTGTCGGACCGAGCCGGACGACGGCTTTCAGAATTCCTTGGCGATCTTTTCGGCCAGGGCCACGGCTTCGGCGCGTTTGGCCGCGGCGGTTTCCGGGCCTCCCATGAGTGTGGGCTCGACCACGATGTTGCGGATGTCCTTGAAGCCCATGAACCCCAGCAGCAGCTCCAGGTATTTCTTCTGCATGTCCATGGCCTCGGCCACCGTGCCTGGGGCGTAGGCGCCGCCGCGGGCGTAGACCACGGCCACGGGCTTGCCGGTCACCAGGCCCTTGAAGCCTTCAGCGGGGCTGTAGGAAAAGGTGTAGCCGGGCTGGATGATGACGTCGAGATAGTGCTTGAGCTTGTAGGGCAGGCCGAAGTTCCACATGGGCACGGCGAAGAGGAACTTGTCGGCGGACTTGAAGTCGGCGACGACGGACTCCACGGCCTGCCAGGCGGCCTTCTCCTGAGCGGTGTGCGGTTTGCCGTGGAGAATGGCGTACTTGGCCTGCAGCGTGAACCCGTCAAAAGCGGGGAGGTCTGTATTGAACAGGTCCACGACGCGGACCTCGTCGCCGGGGTTCTTGGCGCGGTAGGCCTTGAGGAACGCCTGCGCCACGGCGATGGAGAACGAGCGGCTCGGCGTTGGGGATGCCTGCACGTACAGCAGTTTGCTCATGGCTTGCCTCCAGTTCTTGCCTCCGGCGGCGGATTCTGCTTTTCGGTAATAATACCTCAGAAAGGACGGCAGGCAAAGGCTGGGCGTGTGGACGGGATGGACAGGACGGACTTGAGGGACGGCGGCTGGGGGCGGCGGGCGGTTTTCTTGGGGGGCGCGAGGGACGTATAATCTGAATGGAGCGCCGTGTGGGCTCTGGAAGAGAGGACGTGTCATGGCGGAAACGCTGGAGTCGCACGACGACGACGTGCGGCCGTACTGCGGCCGACTGGGCGGGCCGGCCACGTTCCGGCATTGCCGCACGCAAGGGGGCGCCACGCTCTGCCCGCGCATCATCCAGTGCTAGCAGAAGCGGTTTGACGTGGCGGGGCTGCTGGCGAGGAATATGCCGGCCGAGGAGTTGAAGGCGCAGTTGTCGAGGCCGGCCGAGGACCGCGTGGCGCGGCTGGCGCGGCTGGCCGAGGAGTTCTCGCGGCCGGCGGACTGAGCGTCCGTTGCAACGAGGCGCAAAGGGAGGGACACCGCGTCTCGGCGCGGCGGCCATCGCGTGACGGCGGGTTTCATCGAGAATCCCCCATCGCCCGGCGCGGGGCGCGGCGGCGCGGAGCAGGAGACACTGGCCTTGGAACCGGACATGGAGGGCTTTTCGGCGGCGCGCGGCAATCTGCTCACGCTGTTCGCCGTGTCGGTGCTGGTGGGGCTGGGCGTGGCCGTCTACGAGGTGGCGCTGCCGCTCTACTTCAAGTCCATCGGGTTCTCGTGGACACACATGGGGTGGGTCTATGGCGCGTCGGCGCTGCTGGCGTTGGTGATGCGCGTGGGCATGGGCGCGTGGTCGGACCGCTCCGGCCGCAAGATCGTGTACGTGCTGTCGCTGGCGGTGACGGCCGCGGCCACGGCGCTGACGCCGGCGTTCCGCGCTTTGTGGCCGCAGGCGGCGCTGCGCAGCGTGGCCGAGCCGGCCATGCGCGTGCGCGAGGCCATGCACGCCACCTTGCTCTACGACGATTGTCCGGCGGACTTCCGCAAGCATTTCAGCCGCACGCGGGGCGTGGAGTTCTTCTTCCACTTCTGGGGCCTGCTGGGCGCGGCGTGGGCGCTGGGGGCCTTGGCGCGCAGGGGCGTGGCCACGCCGGTGCGGTGGGTCTTTTTAGGCGCGGCGGCGGGGCTGGGGCTGGCGGGTTTGGTGTTCGCCGTGTTCTATCGGCAGCACGCCGCGCGCGCGGCGGCAGGCGCGCGCGTCACGTGGGGCGACTTCCTCCGGCCCCGGCTCACGCGGCCGATGTGGATCCTCACGCTGTCCACGTTCATCTTCAGCTTCGGCATCGGCCTGAGCCACTGCTACGCGCTGCAGCTCTTCTTCACGGAGAAGTTCGGCGCCAGCCAGCGCGACGTGTTTGTGCTGGGCGCGCTGCACCGGTTGGCGAGCTGCATTCCGTTGCTGTTCGTGGGCCATCTTTTCCGCCGCCGGCTCAAGGAGTGGCTGATGCTGCTGCTGGTGGTGGAGGGGGTGTTCCTGGCGGCGCCGGCCTTCATCAACGGGGGGTGGACGGGCCGTCTGGCGGGACTGCCTGTAGGGGCGCTGTGGGTGGCGGTGGGCGTGTGGCTGATCCATGACCTGCTGGGCATGGGCGTGTGGCTGCCCATTCAGCAGGAGCTGTTGCAGCGCTACGGCGGGGCGGCCACGCGCGGGCGCGACATCAGCTTGTCGCAGGCGCTGGGCGCGCTGGGCGCTGTGGCGGCACCGTTCGTGGCTGGGTGGGCGCGGGAGTGGCCCGGCTTGCCGGGGGGCGTGGCGATCAACCTGCCCTTTGTTCTGAGCGGCCTGGGTGTGCTATTGTCCGCGGCGCCGCTGCTGGCGCTGCCCGGCGATGAGGGCGGGGCCCCGAGGCGGCAGGGAGGGGCGGCATGAACAGGCAAACGTGGATGGGCGCGGCGCTGGCCGTGGTCCTGGCCGCGGCCGCGGGGGCGGAGGACGCCTACGGCCCCGCGCTGGCGGCCGTGAAGCCGCCGGACACGACGCAGCTCGCGCGGGAAGTTCAGGCCGCGGTGGAGAGCGGCTGGCCTCAACGGGACAGGCGGATCGAGGCCCTCGCCCAGGCCAACGCGCGGGCCGTGGAACTGCTCAAGAAGGCTGTCCAGGCCGGCCCCAGCTCTTTCGCGGCCAGCCCGGACCCGTTCAAACCCGCGCCGCATCTGGAACCGGCGCTGCATCTGGCGCAGATGGCGTTGCTGGAGGCGCGGCGCTTGCAGGCCAAGGGCGAGCCGGCCGCCGCGGCTCATCTCTGCGTGGCGGTGGCGGCCCTTGGACAGGACGTGGCGCGGGGCGGGGCCATGACGCCGTGGTGGACGGGCGGCGCGCTTCAGGACGCGGCGGCGTCGGTGTTGGGCGACCTGGCGCCGGCCGTGGCCGAGGCCAGCCGGGCTTCGGGCGGGAAGGACGGCGTGGCGGCGGCGCTGGCGGGCCTGGACCGTCGAGACCCTTCGCTCAAAGACGCGCTGAAGGCGGAACGCCGCCAGATCGTGGCCGCTTTGCAGGCCGCGCGCGCGGCCGTGGCTTCAGGGGGCGGCGAGGCGTTGCGCGGCCTGGGCCTGGACCCCGAAAGCCCGGCCGGCCAGTCGCTGGCGGCCTCGGTCAAGGACCTTGGCCCTGATCCGGACGGATGGCCCATCGTCCAGCGCCTCGACGCCTTGATCGCGGTGTGCGGCCGGCCCATGGCCGAGCTGCGGAGCAACGCGCTGCTCGACCCAACCGCGGCGCAGAAGGAACAGGACCCGCTGGTCCGGCTGATGTGGCCGGGCGTCAGGAACGCGGTCATCGGGGCGGAGTGCGGCCGCGCCCGCCGGTGGATGGCGCTCGCCGCTGTGGCCGTGGCCCAGGCCAGGCTGAGAGGCGAGACGTCGCACGCCTTGGAAGTCTTGCTCAAAGGCGTGGTCTCGCCCATGCCTTTGGACCCGTTCACGGGGTTCCCGTTCCAGCTCGTGTTTGTGGAGGGCGGTTTTTTTCTCTACAGCTTTGGGCCGGACGGGTCGGACAATGAGGGCCGCCGCGATCTGGGGCCGGGTCTGGAGCAGGG
>CAYYEE010000155.1:0-9015 GCA_964470775.1 uncultured Planctomycetota bacterium
CCTTTACGCTGATCGAACTCCTCGTCGTCGTCGCCATCATCGCCATCTTGGCGGCCATGCTCCTGCCCGCCTTATCCGCCGCCCGCGAAAAGGCCCGGCGGTCTTCGTGCTCCAACAGCCTCAAACAGACCGGTCTCGCCCTCGCCTCGTACAGCGGCGATTTCTCCGGATACTACCCCTCCGCCCCCGGCTGGCGTCCCGCCGACTATGACTTCTGCTACACCAGCAAGACCTCCTGCACGTCCAGCCACGACGAGTCCTGGGCCAAGAACAACGGCAACCGCTACTTCACGGTCTATCCCTATCAGAACGGCATGGGCGGGCTTTTTCAGGGCAAGCCAGGCGACGCGGCGATCCAGACCGCCAACATCGGGTCGTTGTACTACCGCTGCATCGCCCTGGGCGGCAAGTCCTCCCTCACGGATAAGACCTTCACCCGTGGCAAATTGAACCTGGGACCCAACGGCCTGGGCCTGTTGCTCACCTCGGGCTACACCGCCGATGTCTCCGTCTTCTACTGCCCAACCTACGACAACATCCTGGCCGACTTCTCCGACTCGTCCATGACGACGCGATTCGGACTCTCCGGCCTGCAGTGGTGGCGCAAGGCCGGCGGCGTGGACAGCGCGACGCTCATGTACGGCGACTGGAGTTCGGGCAACATCTACAGCAGCCTCTCCCTCCAACAGGTCTATGCGTCCTACGCATACCGCGGCGTTCCTCTCTCCACCTACCTGCGGGGGTGGCACGCCCACGCCGACGACACGGCCGCCTGGACGCTGGCCGGCACAACTCCGCGCGTCAAGGTTCGCAACGGCCAGCCCCTGTTCCGAACCGCGCGCGAGTTGGGCGGCCGCGCTCACGTGGCGGACGCGTGGAACAAGCCCATGGGCGTTGATGCGCTGGGCAGGCTGATGAGCGCCACGACCGCCTCCGACACCGCGCGTTGGCCGGGCCACGGCATCAAAGGCCATCGCGCCGGCTACAACGTGCTCTACGGCGACGGCCACGTTTCGTATTTCGGCGACCCGCAAGAGCGGCTGGTCTGGCGCCGCCAAGGCGCGCGGATCAGCGCAAGCCCCACCGCCGCGGACCCCGACCCCTCCCTCTACAACTACAACTCCCACACCGCCAACCAATACGAGTACTGCACTTTCAATGTCAGCTATGGCGGCAACAACGTCAACAGCATGACCTTCAAGGACACCGGCTTGGCCGTCTGGCGCGAGCTGGACAACGCCGAAGGCATGGACCGCTAACCGACTCTCCCCCTGACGACACGATACTGCGCCCGCCCGGGGCCAGGCGCCCACACTGTTTCCCCAGTTCAGGATTCAAGGCATGGTTCGACTCGCCCGCGCATTGCCCCTCTCCGCCTTCGTCGTCTACGCCCTCACCGCCACGGCCCTCCTCGCGGCGCCTGGCACCAACCTCGTCACCAACCCCTCGTTCGCCGAAGCCGGCGGCAAGACCGGATTCCAAGACTGGGGGCTCAGCGTTCGTGGCGGCGCGCCGAAATACCGCGTCGTCCAAGAGGACGGCGGCCCCTGTCTCTTCGCCGAGTTCGAGCCCCGCGACATGCTCTACCTCGACCGCTCGCTGCCCCTGGCCGAGCACGGCCAGTACCGCCTCACCTATCGCTGCAAGCTCAAGGCCGCCGGCGCCCGCGCGCCCAGCCTCATGTGCCGCGTCTCGCGCCAGAGCGAGGGACTCTGGCGCGCGTGGGCGGACGCCTCGCCCGACGTCGTTGACGAATGGCAGACCCTGACCCTGGATTTCGTCGTGCCCTCTGGCAAGGGCGGTGTCGGCCTTCGATTCATGATGAACACCAGCCAGAACGCCGGCCAGGTCTGGCTCAAGGACATCTCCGTTGTCGAAGTCCCGCTGACCGAGTACCAGAAAGCCAACCTCATTCGCACCCCCAAGGGCCAGGTCTACTACCCCGCGCTGACCCAGGCGCCAGCCCGCCAGCCGCCGCCTGCTCAAGCTCAGAGTGGCGGCCTCTTCTGGTGGTCTATCGGCGATGGCGCCATGCAGACCGACACGTTCGCCGCGTCCGCCGTCAACGCGCCCGTGCGCCTGCGCATGGCCCGCGACGGCAGCGCCTGCGCCGTGGTGGTCGTCGAGGCCGCGCAGGCCGTCAAGGACATCTCCATCACGGCCCCCGGAGCCGTCAAGGGAGTGGCCACCCTCACGGTTCAGCGCGCCCGCGTCATGCCCCAACTCCTGGGCTATCGCTCCAGCCTCTTCGCGTTCATCCCCGAAATCCTCGACCCCCTGCCCAAGGCCTTCAGCCTGGCCCCTGGCGAGCGCGCCCAGTTCTTCATCCGCGCCCATGCCCTGCCCATGGCCCACACGCAGGGCAGCGCCGCCATGACGCTCACCCTTGCCGACGGCCGCAAGACGGTCGTCCCGATAGAGGTCAGCGTGGCGCCCTTCGCTCTGGCCCCCTGCCCCGCCGATTTCACCTGGGGCCTCTACCCCGACCCCGGGCGATGGGAGAAGTACACCGACGCGCAACTGGACGCCGAGCTGCGCTGGCTGCGCCAGTGCGGCATGACGACCCTGCTGCTCTACCCGCCCTACCAGTCCATCAGCGAGTTCGGCAAGCTCGACGACTCCAAGGCCGATGCCGCCGTGGCCGCATGGAAGAAGTCCCTGGAAGCGTGGGGCAACCGCTACTTGCGCGCGTTCGAGCGCGCCGGCTTCGGTCCCCGCTACGTCTGCAACATCCAAAGCCTGTCCAAGCATCTATCCAAGGCCACGGGCATCAAGATCATCGAAGAGCATCAGTATGACACAGCCCTGCTTCCCTGGGTCAGGCGTTACGTCGCTGCGTTGGAAGAAGTGCGCCGCGCCAACAACTGGCCCTTCTTCTACTATCACCTTGTGGACGAGCCGGGCGGCTCGCTCGACCCTCGCGCCAACGCCGAGTTCTCCCTGCTCAAGCAGCTTGGGCTGCATCAGTACACCACCGCCAACCACGAGAACGTCGTCCGCGACTTCCGCGACAAGCTCGACGTCTTCTGCTGCGCCAGCGGCGTGTTCCGAGTCCAGGCCAGCGTCGAGCGCATCCGCAGCTGGCTCAAGGACTATCCCAACGCCCAGGTGTGGCAATACGGCGGCGCAGGAGCCTACAGCGGCCAGGAAGGCCGCATCGCCCATAACCGTTTTGGCTCCGGCTTACTCTCGTGGAAGCTGGGCGTCAGCGGCCTGTTTCTGTGGACCTTCCAGCGCATGTATGGCGAGCCCGCCAACGACTTCGACGACGCGATGAAAGACGCTGCCATGACCTACCCCGCCCCCGGCGGCGGCGCCTCGCTCAGTACTCTCCAGTGGGAAGGCGTCTGCCAAGGCATCGAGGACTACCGCCACCTGCGCATGATCGAAACCCTGGTTGCGCAACGCCTCAAGGAAGGCGGCCCGGCCGCCGCCAAAGCCAAAGACGCGGCCGCGTGGCTGGCCCAGTTCAAGCAGAGCCTGTGGACCTATGCCCTGTCCCAACCCCCGTCCAACGCCCTCATGGATCAGTGGCGAGGAGAACTGCTCGACCGCATCGCCGTCCTCAACTGAGCCGCAGCGAGCCGATGGCCACGGGCGCAGTTCTCAACGCGCTCCTCGCCCATCCACCCTCTCCAAGAACCGCCTCACCTGCTCCGTGTACCCCGCCGGGTCAGCCACCACGGTCTCGTTGTGGTCCACGCTCTTGACCACGTAGACGGCCTTGGGCTCGGGCGCGGCGTTGAACAGGGCGCGGCCGTGTTCGGGCGGCACAAGGCGGTCATTCTCAGGGTAGATGACCATCACCGGGCACTTGAGCTTGCCGATCTTGGACAGGTTGTCATAGCGGTCCAGGAGGACAAGGCGAACGGGGAAGTACCAGTAGTGCTTGGCTGCCACGTCGGTCATGGAGGTGAAGGCGGAGTCGAGGATCAGCGCGCGTGGAGGACGCTCAAGAGCCATCTGCGTAGCCGGGCCAGACCCAAGTGATTCGCCGTAGTAGATAATCTCCCCCGGGTCCACGTCCTGCCGCGCCGCCACCGCGGTCACAGCCGCGCGCGAGTCGGCGTACAGCCCCTTCTCCGACGGCTTGCCAGCGTTGCCGCCATAGCCGCGATACTCGGCGAGCATGACAGAGCACCCCAGCGCGTGGAAGACGCTGGCAAGATGCGCGCGGTGCGCGATATTGCCCGCGTTGCCGTGGAACACCACCACCGTGCGCTTGGCGCCCGAAAGGGGAAGGAACCACGAGGACAACGTCAGCCCGTCCTCGGTCTGATAGCGCATCACCTCAGCGCTGGGCAGACCAGCCTCGCGAGGCGTGTAAACGCGGCGATCCGGAAAGTACATCAACGATCGTTGACACCCGGCCGCCAGCAGCGTCAGACCCGCATACACCGCCAGGACCAGCAGCAACCCCGTCCACATAGGCCGCCTCTTATGTTGTCCAGCCGCGGCCGCTCCAGCCTGGCCGCCTTCTTTGTCCTCGCCATGCGCCATAGTCCCTCCCTTCCCGCTTCGCGCCCCATGCGCACCATCCAGCCGCGGCGCGTGGCCAGGTTACATTCCGGCGCAGAGCAAATCAAGCTGGCCGCGTCGCTTCCCCGCGCAGAAGCCGCGCAACGCCGCCGCGAAATCAACGTTTGCGCCGGTTCCATCACTTGACAGCCGCCGCGGACGGCCTATACTCAAAAGTAGGGGATAATGCGTTTCGTAATCGCGCAGAGCCCCTGGGCGGAAATCGTCTTCGCGGGGACAACAGCATGAGCAAGCAAAAGCCGCAGCCTCAACCAGCCCACCAATGCGCCAGTGACCGCTGGCTCAGCCTTTCGTCCGACACGATCCCTCTCAAATCCAGCGCCCTGCCCAGCCAGCCCGAGGACTTCGAAGTCGAGTTCCTCGAAGGCGTCATCAGCGGCAACCCCTGCGACGAAGACTCCCTCATCCTTCTCGGCCATCTCTACACGCGGCGCGGGGAACTGCGCAAAGGCCTGGAGATGGACCGCCGCTTATCGCGCCTGCGCCCCAACGACCCCAACGTCTTCTACAACCTCGCGTGCAGCCATTCGCTTCTCTCTCAACTCGACGAAGCGTTCGGCGCGCTGGAGCGGGCGGTCAAGCTCGGCTACCGCGACTTGGATCACCTAATGAGCGATCCGGACATGGAACGCGTGCGCACGGACGTGCGCTTCGAGTCCTTCTGCCGCCGGATGAAGCTGCTCAGCGGTTCGGGCCCCAACTCCTAGCGGCCCGTTGAAAAAGACACCGCGTCGGCGGGGACATGGCGCCTCAGCCCGCCAACGGCGGGATCGCAACGTGTCCCCGGAGCAGACGCGACATTTTCAACAGGCTGCTAGAACTTCGCCGCAGGCGTTTTCCCCGCAGCCCCGCCCCCGTCGTCTACTCCTTAGCCTCACCGTTGATGGCTGTCGTGTCCGCCATCACCTGCTCGTCGTACTTGACTAGCTTGAAGCGATTGACGCCGATCCGCACCACACTCCCATCATGCAACTCCGCCTCCGTCACCCGCTCATCGCCCACGAACGTCCCATTCGTGCTTCCCAGGTCCTCGATGAAGCACTTGTCCCCGTCCACACGAATCTGGCAATGCGCCCGCGAAACGGCCCGGTCCTTGATGAAAATATTGTTCGATGGGCTGCGACCGATGATCGTGCCCCGCACATAGTCCACGGGATAGGATTCTCCCTCCTGCGGTCCCTCCACAATCACGATTCGGTAGGGCATGACAACCGTCTCCCTCGCAAACGCAACTGCCAGGCGCTCCGCCTGGCGTCTTTCCTTGCACACCCCTCCGGACAGACTCATTTTTACCCTGGCGCAAGCCGGTGTCAAGCGCCTTGTCCGAAAAGTCTTCCCATTTTGATGGCCGTTTCTCACGGACGCGCGCAGATTGTTGTTTGCGGCCCGTCTATGAGGGGGAAGCCCCTTTCGCATGTGTTCCAGATGTCGTGAGCGCCAACAGGCCTTAGAGCGGCTCAAATCGACCATTTGCGGCCATTTCGTCTCGAAGGCGACGGAAAGATGGAGAGACTCCTCCCTTGCCCGCCCTCCCAAAAACAGCCACAGCGCAAATACCTCGATGCGGGGGCTCACTTGAACTCTTTAAAGTGGACGCCCGGGTTGGCGCCGTACTCGATGACGACGGGCCGGCCGCTGTTGAGGATGGAGAGGCGCCCGGCTTCGATGACGAGTTCGTTGTAGGCGCTGTTGGCTGGGGTGGCGAGGATGCCTTCGCCGTCGATTTCGTGGATGATCCGCTGGCGGGCGGCGAGGTCGTCGCCGGCGGCTTCGACGCGGCCGGCGGCGCGGACGAGGGCCTCAATCGAACGATAGCCGTAGCCGACAGGCTCGAGGCCTTTTCCGCCGCGATAGAGGAGCTTGAAGTAGTCGGGGCTGGGCTCGTGATAGGTCTTGCCGTCGCTCTTGTTCTTGTAGCAGTGCTTGAGGCCGCGATACTGGTCGTCGTGAAAGACGATGCAGGAGTCGTCGCCGCCGTGGCAGTACATCTTGAGGCCTTGCCAGTTGCCGCCGGGCGCGGCGTTGGGGTAGCCCATGGCGTCGAGAACTTCGAGAGCGGCGCCGTTGCTCCAGATGACGCGGCCGCTGGTCCAAAGGAAGCCTTCGTTGCCGTTGGGGTACTTGTCGCGCACGCCGTAGACGGAGACCTCGACGGGCATGAGGCCGGTGATGAAGTGGAGCTGGTCCACGTAGTGGCAACCGACGTAGGTGAACATGTCGGAGTTCTCGCATGTGCACCAGTTCTGGAAGTTGCTGTTGCGGTAGTACCACGGCTCGACCAGGGCGGCCTGGCCGACCTTGAACTCGCCGAGGTTGCCTTTGCGGTACTGGAGTCGGGCCATGAGGGCGCGATCGTCGTAGCGCTTGTGGTACTCGACGCCGACGAACAGGCCCTTCTTGAGGGCGAGCTTTTCGACTTCGACAGCCTGTTTGTACTTGAGGACCAGAGGCTTGACCGTGATGACGTGCTGGCCGGCTTCCAGGGCCTTCATGATGGCGCCGTAGTGAAGCTGGTCGGGCAGGGCGACGAAGACGATGTTGCGCTTGGGCATCTTCTTGAGCACGTCTTCGAACAAGGTGGGGAACTTTTCTTCGGGGTCCACCTTGGTGAAGTCGGGGTAGGGGGTGAAGCCCTGGCCGGGGAAGGCTTCCTTGAGCGTGGGATCCTCGGCGAGGACCTTGAGGGGCGCGCCGTTGAGCGCGGAGACAGCGATCTCGCCGATGAGGCCGAGGCGCTGGAGTTGATAGAGCGAGGGCAGGATCTGAATCTGCGTGATCATGCCACCGCCGACCACGGTTACCTGGGGCAGCGCGTTCTTTGCCATGAGAGTCTCCTGTTGTTCCGGGGACACGTTGCGGTCCTGCTGGATGCAAGCTTGCGCAACCTGTCTCCGCGCCTACCGTATGTGAAAAGGGGGCGGCCAAGGCCGCCCCCGAGATGGATGCTTGCGGCAGACCGCTTTAGAAGCCGGCTTCGATGGCTTGGGCCGTGGCTTCGGCCAGGACTTTGCAGCCTTCCTTGACCTGGGCGGTGGTGATGGTGAGGGGCGGAGCGATCTTGATGGAGGCGGCGCCCACGGGGCTGAACATGAGCAGGCCCTTTTCCATGCAGTTGCGCACGATCTCGAACGCGAGGTCATAGTCGGCGGAGCAGCCGTCCTTGCCGATCATGTGCACGGCGGCGACCAGGCCGCGGCCGTAGACGTGGCCCACGCGAGCCGGGAATTTGTCCTGGATGGCCTTGAGGCCGGCCTGAAGGACCTCGCCCTGTTTGGCGGCGTTTTCCCAGAGCTTGCGCTTCCAGATGAAGTCAATGTTGGCCAAGGCGGCGGCGGCGCAGACGGCGCTGCCGGTGTGGGTGCTGGTCATGGAGCCGGGGGGATACTGGTCCATGAGGTCGGCGCGGCCGAGGATGGCGCTGAGGGGCAGGCTGCTGGTGATGCCTTTGCCGAGGCACAGCAGGTCAGGAACGATGCCGTAGTGCTCGAAGGAGAAGGCCTTGCCCGAGCGGCCGAAGCACGCCTGCACTTCGTCCAGCGTGAGGACGATGTTGTGCTGCTTGCACCACGCGGCCAGCTTCTGCATGTACTCCTTGGGCGCAAACGCGGCGCGGCCGCCCTGGAAGGTTTCCATGATGACGCCGGCGACCATGTCGGGGGTGACGTTCTGCTTCTTGAGGGCTTCAAGGAAGCCTTCGAAGGTCTTGTCCGCGGCGAGGTATTCGTCGGGGAAGGGAACCTGCCACATGGACTTGTCAAGGTTGACGATCCACTTCTTGAGGGACGGGGTGCCGCCAATCTGCTGCGAGCCGAGGGTGCGGCCGTGGAAGGCGTTTTCAAAGGAGACGATGCCGATTTTCTTGGGGCCGCCGGTCGTGAGGCCGTGGGTGCGCATGAGTTTGATGGCGCATTCGGTCGTCTCGGCTCCGGTGGTGAGGATGAAGGCTTTCTTCAACGACGGCGGGGTGATCTCCACAAGCTTCTTGGCCAGCTTGGCGCGCAGTTCGCTGGGGAAGCAGTAGTTGTGGAGCATAGGCTTTTTGGCCTGGGCGATAATGGCCTTGACGATGGCGGGGTTGGAGTGGCCAGCATTGGCGACCAATACACCGCTGCTCCAATCCAGCCACATGTTGCCCCATTTGTCGTAGACCTGGCAGCCCTCAGCGCGGTCCCACACGACAGGCGGCTGGCCGGTCATGCTGACGGGCTCGTACTTGCGCAGGTCTTCCAGGATGGGCAGGGACTTGGGCGCCGGGATGGGGGTGACGATGCGGCGGAACTTGGTCTGAACCTTGGGCACCCGTTTGGGCTTGAGGTCGAACTGCTTAGCCACGGCACGCTCCTTTTTGTAACTGGACGGTTATTTCACAAAAGAATGTATTTTAATCGCTTGGCGACGTATGTCAATGTTTGGGCGGCGCGTGGGTGCAGATACTCAGAGTAGGCAGAAAAACCTTGACTTTTCTTTTTGCGCGTG
>CAYYEE010000156.1:0-8937 GCA_964470775.1 uncultured Planctomycetota bacterium
ACTCCGCACGGTCCCTACGGCCTCTCCGCCATTCTGTCGTGCCGAATCTCTGGTCGGCCACCTCGCGATTTGGCTTGCGGATTCAAGAGTGCTACAATTCTCACTTCTCGCGCGGCTGTCCAGTACACTACATGACACAATCCCGGCGCTTGACGCGTCCAAAGTATCGAGTTAGCCCGCCCTGTGGTGTTTCGGAAATGCAAGACATTTCCGAAACACCACACCAGGGACCGCGGACGGCCAGAGAGCTCAAGAACAAGACGCCTGTCACCACAACACTAATCCTTGGAATGAGTTGTGACACAGCCATCGCCCATCGCCCCCCAGGAACCTTCTGAGGCGCCGGCCGAGGCCGAGGCGCAGGAGGCCAAAACCCCGGAGCAAGTCAACCCGTTCTTCCGCCGGGTGGCGCGCCTGCCGCAGGGGCCAGACAGCTACATGAAGCTGGCGATCATGTTTTTTGCGCTGGCGATGATTACGGTGCTGCACTTCATGCCGGCCGAGTGGTTCCCCGTGGCCAAGCCCATCGGCGCGTCCAAGGAAGTGGCGGCGCTGTCCACCGCGGGCAAGGACGCCATCGCCATCCTTTTGTTCGCCATCATTTTGTGGGTCAGCGAGGCTCTTCCCTTCCCCATCACGGCGCTGCTGGTGCTGCTGGCCGCGTCGTCGCTGCGCGTGTGCTCGTTCGGGCGGGCGGTGGAGCTGGGCTTCGGCCATCCGGTCATCATGTTCTTCGTGGGCGTGCTGCTCATGGCCGCGTCGGTGACGCACTCCGGCGTGGGCGCGCGCATCACGTTCTTCATCCTGCGCCACGTGGGCAGCAGCGCCAAGGGCGTCATCCTGGGGTTCCTCTGCGTCAGCGCGCTGCTGGCCATGTGGACCAGCACGCTGGGCGGGGCGGCCATGTCCACGCCCCTGGCCTACGCCATCCTGCGCCAGCTCGACATCAAACCACTGCGGTCCAACTTCGGCCGCGCGCTGATGATCGCGTGCTCGTGGGGGGCGCTGTTCGGCGGCGTGGCCACGCCGGCCGGTTCCGGCCCCAATCCGCTGGCCATCGGCTTTCTGCACGACCTGGCGGGCATCGATATCTCGTTTCTGGACTGGATGAAGTACGGCGTGCCGGCCATGCTGCTCATGATCCCGGTGGGCTGGGGATTGCTGCTGTGGCTCTTCCCGCTGGAGATCAAGCGCCTGCCCGTGTCGGTGGAGCAGGTGGAGCGCGAAATGAAGCGGCTGGGGCCGGTGACAGCGCGCGAGCTCTACACGATGTTCGTCTTCGTGACGACCATCTTCCTGTGGGTGGCCAAGCCGCTCATCGAGGGGTGGACCGGCGGCGTGGTGAAGCCCACGACGCACACCGTGGCGCTGCTGGGCGGGGCGTTGCTCTTTGTGCCCAAGGTGGCCGTGTTCCACTGGAAAGATGTGCAGAAGGAGATTGACTGGGGCGGCGTCATCCTCATCGCGGGCGGGCTGTGCATCGGCCGCCTGCTGGCCGACACAGGCGCGGCCAATTGGCTGGCGCGCATGTTGCTGGGCCGGCTGGACAGCGTGCCCACGGCCATGCGTCTGCCCGTGGTCATCCTGGCGGTGCACGTCCTGCACCTGGCGTTTTCGTCCAACAGCGTCACCGGCGCCATTGTCATCCCCCTGCTGGTGGCGCTGGCGCGCGACCTGAACATGAACCCGTGGATCCTCTGCGGACCGGCGGCGTTCACGTGTTCGCAGGCGTTTGTGCTGGTCACGGAGACGCCCACCAACGTCATCCCCTACTCCACGGGCTACTTCAAACTGACCGACTTCGCCAAGGCCGGCGTGGTGATGACCCTGCTGGCCACACTGTGCCTGTGGGCCGCCATGGCCGCCGTGGAGGCGATCATCGGCGCGCCGGTCCCGTCCTTTGCCCCAGCGGCGGCGCCTGGCCTATGACCCATCGCGAACGATTCCGCACTGTGCTGCAGGGCCGCCGGCCCGACCGCACGCCCATGGTCACGCGTCTCGATCTGTGGCTCAACGCCGCGATCAGCGACAACGCCGTGCCCGCCGAATACGCGGGTCTGAAGGAGCATGAGATCGAGGCCAGGCTGGGCATGGGCCGCTCGGCCCGGTTCCGGGGATTCCTGCGCCACACCTTCCCCACGGCCCAGGTCCGCGAAGAGCGGCGCGGCGGCGAGACCGTAAAAGAGACGACCCTGGGACGGCGCACGCTGCGGCAGGTCTCGACCCAAAGCGCCCAAAACGAACGCGCCGGCATCAGCCCCCACATCACCGAATACCCGCTCAAGACCGCCGAGGACTACCGCGTCATGGCTGGCTTGTGGGAGACGCTGAAGTGGGAGACGCGGCCCGAGGCGTTCGAAGCGTTCTCGGCCGAGATCGGGGAAAACGGCCTGCCCATGCTGATCCTGGGCCCCTGCCCGGCGCACGCGGTGATGCTCCACGACGCGGGCTACGAGAACATCTACCTGCACCTGAACGACTTCCCCGATCAAGTCGAGAACCTCATCCGCGTCATGGAGGCGCGGTTTGAGGAGTGGTGGCCGGCCGTGGCCGCGACGTCGGCGGAGCTGGTGTTGCACGGCGCGCACTGGAGCGGCGACATGACCCCCCCGCCGCTCTTCAAGCGGTTCTTCCTGCCCTACTTCCAGCGCTTCACGGCCGCCATGCGGGCCGCGGGCAAGCGCGTGGCCTTCCACGCCGACGCGGACCTGCGCGGGCTCTTGGACCTGGTGTTGGAGAGCGGCATGGACGTGGCCGACTGCTTTGCCAGCGCGCCGCTGGTGAGCGTGACGCTGGCCGAGGCGCGCCAGCGCTGGGGCAAGCGCGTGGTCATCTGGGGCGGCGTGCCCTCCACCGTGCTCGACCCGGGCTGCCCCGAAGCGGAGTTCCGCCAGTGGCTGGACGGGTTCCTGGCCGACATCAGCGACGGCCGCGGGTTCATCGCGGGCGTGTCCGACAACTTCATGCCAGGCTCCGACATCCGCCGCCTGGCCGAAGTGGCGCGCGCCGTGGCGGCCATCGTGCCCGCGGCCAGCGATTCCTGACCAGACTCGCGAGGGATCGGAGCTTGGTCAGCTTCGCGCGATCCGTTTGAGGCCGTCAACAAAGGCCGCGAAGCTGGCCGAACGCGTGTTGCTGACATCAAGATAAGGGCCGATAGCGCGGGAGCCGCCGACCTTCTGGTATTGGCGCTTTGTCAGCTTGGCCAGTTCCTCCGCGGCATTGGACAAGCCGTCCGGCTGCCTGTACTTCTTCTCGCGCTGGCGCGCCGCAAGGCCGCCGATCTGAAGCCCGCGCTCCACCGCGGCCAAATCGGCCAGATACCAACTCTCCAGTTCCCGGCACGCAATCCGCACCAACGACCGCGCCCCCCGTCCCGACGCCTCGCACTTCTCGACGAGCGCCTTCTTGACCTCTCGGCAATCGGCGGAATCCTGATCGCGCAGCACGACGAACCGCGCGTCAGCGACGCGGCAGCCGCGCATGCGGCGAATCAACTGATTCTCCATGTCACGCTTGCCGTCGAAGACCACGTACCGAACGCGCGGCGCATCCGGCAGCACCCGGGGCAGCAGACCCTCCAACATGGCGCGCGCGGACGCCTCCTCCAGGAAGAAGACAATCTCGCTCATTGCGGGTCCGCCCCGTCGAAGAACCCCTGCTTCCAGAGATAGCCCATCTTGTCGCCATCCCGCATATAAGCGCTGACCTGTTCATCGTCAGGGGCGTGGCGGATGGCAGTGTATCCTTTCTCCTTGACAAGCCAGTAGACCTCTTCGAGCTGGCAGGCGTTGAGGAAATCCGGGGAGTGCGTGGAGACGAATATCTGCCCGCCCCGCCGGGCGTAGTCCCGGAACTCCTCCGCCAGTTCGGCCAGCAGCTTGGGGTAGAGCTGATTCTCGGGCTCTTCCACGCAGAGAAGAGGGTGTGGCTTGGGGTCGTAGAGCAGCACGAGGTAGGCAAACATCTTGATCGTGCCGTCGGAGACATGACGGGCCAGAAACGGGTCTTGGAAAGAGCCATCTTGGAACCGGAGAAGGACACGCCCTTCTTCCGTGGTCTTGGCCTCCACGTTCTTCATACCGGGCACGCGGTGTTTCAGTTTCTCGATGATCCGGTCGAACACGTCCCTGTGCCGCTTGTAGAGGAACTCGGTGACCAAGGCGAGGTTCTCGCCTTCTTTGGACAGGTGCTCGGCGTGGCCGGCCTCCTGCTCCGGCCGGGCGCGCTGAATGTGGAAGTCGGACACATGCCAGTTGGAGATCAACTCCCCAAGCGCCATGGCCGCTGGGAACTTCTTGAACTGGGCCAGTCCCTTGATGGCAAGCGTGTCGGCGGACTTCAGGACCTGCTGCTCGCGTTTCAGGTCCTGTTCCTCCTCAACTTCGTCGGGCTCATTGATGACAGCCAGCCCTTCACCCCTGCTGAAGTCAAGGAACCTCCACGGCCGCCCCTTGCTGCCTCGCCGGTACTGGAGCAGTTCACGCTCAACAAAGGGGGCGCCGTCTTCTTCATTGATCGCGACCGAGTAAGTGATGAGGGGAGAGCCGTCGCTCTCGCGGAACTTCAACTCGATCTCGATCGGGCCGTCCGTGTTGCGGCTGCGCGCCTCCTGGAACCCCCGGCTTCCCCCCAGCTTCGTCAACGCCACGTGGATGTCCTCGCTCAGCGCGTCCTTGAGAAAGCCAAACACGCTGAAAAGGGTGGACTTGCCCGTGCCGTTGGCGCCGACAAGAACGCACATCCTCGGGATGTTCCTGAGTTCCGCGTCCTTGAAAGCCTTGAAGTTTTTGAGGCGGATGGATTCGAGTCTCATGGGCGTGTGACCTCGCGGGCGCCGTCGAACCGTTCAGAAGCCTCCGACATCGCTCCCCCTACCTCATCACGCACTTCTCGCGCGGCTTGGGCCGGGCTTCGATCTTGGCGCGCAGCGCTTCGTAGCCTTTGCGGCCGAGCAGGGCGTAGGCGGCGTCCTTTCCAGCTTCGACGCCGGGCTGGTCAAAGGCGTTGACGTTGTAGAGCTGGCCGGCCAGGGCGGTCTGGACCTCGAGCAGGTAGAGCAACTGGCCGATGGCCGGGCCGCACACGCGGGGCATGTAGATGGTGGCGTTGGGGCGCTGGGCCTGGGTGAGGGCCAGCTCGGCGCCCACGCGCTCGGCTTCCAAAAGCTCGTTCATGGTGCGGCCGCACAAATAGCCCACGTCCTCGCGGTCCTTGAGCTCCGCGGGGATGGTGACGGTGCGGTCGAACTTGTCCACGGCTAGGAAGGTGAAGGTCTTGTCGTTGGGGCCTTCGGTGTAGAGCTGCATCTGCGAGTGCTGGTCCGTGACGCCCAGGGCCTTGATGGGGGTCTGGCCGGCGTGGACGACCTTGCCGTCGAGCGACATCTTCTTGCCCAGGCTCTCGGCCCAGAGCTGGCGGAACCAGTCGGCCACGTCCTTCAGGCGCGAAGAGTAGGGCATCATCACCGCCATCTTCTTGCCCTTCTTCGTGTCCATGAGGAACTGGAGCAAAGCGCCCATGAGCGCGGGGTTGGCCCAGGGGTCCTCGGAGCGGCAGCGCTCGTCCATGGCCGCGGCGCCGGCCAGCAGGCCCTCGCAGTCCAGGCCCATCAGGATGGCCGGCGCCAGGCCCACGGGCGTCAAGACGCTGAAGCGGCCGCCCACGCCGTCGGGCACGACAAAGGAGCGGAAGCCTTCTTCGCTGGCGATGCGGCGCAAGGCGCCCTTGGTCGCGTCGGTGGTGACGAGGAAGCGGTCGCGCCAGTCGCCGCCGCGCTCTTGCAGCAGGTTGAAAACGATGAGGAACTGGCTCATGGTCTCGGCCGTAGAGCCGGACTTGGTGATGACGTTAAAGATGGCGCGGTTGGGGTCGATGGTCTCCAGCAGCGCGCCGAACTGGTCGGGGTCGATGTTGTCCATGACGTGCAGGCGCGGGACATGGCAGAGGTTGTGGCAGGGATGGCCCAGGGCGGTCTGGAGCGCGGTGAGGCCCAGAGCCGACCCGCCGATGCCCAGCACGACGAGGTCGCGCGCGGACCCGGGCAAGCCGTTAAGGGAGCGCCTCAGCGCGGCCAGTTCCTCGGTTTTGTAGGGCAAGTCCATAAAGGGCAGTTTGCCGGCCTTGCGGTCGGCGGCCACGGCTTTGGCGGCTTTGGCCGCGGCGGGCGCGGCGGCGGCGATTTCCGCTTCGCTCAGGCCGTGCTCGGGGCCCACGGCGTGGTCCATCATGTTGTTGAAGTCGAAGCGCAGCCGGGATTGGTTGGGCATGGACGTTCCTTTCATTCAGCGCGGCGCAGGCGTCTCGCCTGCCCGTCAACACTCTAACGCAGACGCCGGTCTTGCGCCAAGGGCAGAGGGGACAGAGGCGCCCCCCTCGCTTCCGCCGGCGCCAGAAAGAGAAGAAACCACTGGATGCTCCCCCCTCTCCCCAAAGGAGACGGCCGGGGCGAGGGTCTCGGCGGATGGTCGCGTCACGCCGCCGCCGTTCGCTTCCCTCTTCAGGCCCTACGCCAGATAAAGACGTCCTTCCGCGGGCCGTCCGCCGGGCATCTTGGCGCGGAGCTCCTCCGCGTCGAGGGCGAAAAGCGGGCTGATCTCGATTTCCGCGCTGACCTGGCCGTCGGAGCCGCGGGGCACGGCGAACCCCGCCGCGTCCAGCCAAGCCGCCCAACGGGCGATCATGTCGCGCCGGGCCGTGGCGGGCGAATCCTCGCCCGAGGCGTTCTTGACGGGCGAGAACTCGTCCTCGCGCCGCACTTCCATGATGATCGAGGCGTCGGCGAAGCGCAACGCGTCAAAGATGAACATCTCGAACTTGCGGATGTTCTTGCCCTGGGGTTGGACGATTTCGCCGCTGTCGTCTACGACGGGCTGGGCCTTTTCGGCCACATGGAACGGCAGCGCCAGGCCGCCGCGGGTCATGCGCTTCGCGAAGGCCACGTTGATGACGTGCATGGCCGGGCTGCCCAGGCCGAAGACGAGCGACCCGTCGGGGCGGCGCCGGTACATCTGCTCCTTGGTGAGGTCGCTATATTCCACGATGATGATGCGGCCATCCTGGCGGCCAAAGGCGCCCAGCTTTTCCTCCGGGTCGCGCTTGGGGATGGCTTTGCTGGACATCTGCGCGCCGGCCAGGCGGTGATAGCCCACGAACAGCGGGTCCACTTGGCGGACGAGGGGGTTGTCCACCTGGAAGTAGGAGATTTCCTCCACGCCCCGGCGCTCCATGTCGTCCAACATGCCCGAATCTCGCAGGGCGCCCAGCGTGCCGCCGTGGCCGTTGGGGCTCATGAGCACAAGGCCCCGGTCTTCCAGGACCAGGCGTCCATCGGCCGTCAAAGCGGGCAGCATGGGCTGGACGAAGAACCGCACGTCGTCGCGGTCCAGGCCGAAGAATTGGTTGCGCACGAAGTAGTCCTGCGTCAGCGCGTCGGTGGCGCCGGAGGTCATGATGTAGAGCGGGACCGGCCGGCCATAGCGGCGGCCCGTGGCCAGGACGCTTTCGGCATGGAGCTGGAACAGGGAGTTCTGGCTGATGGGGCAGATGGGGAAGCAGCCCTTGGGCGCGTCGAAGCCCAGGCGCGTGCCCTGGCCGCCGGCCACCACCAGAGCCGCCACCTTGCCCCGGCGCAGAAGGTCCTCGCCCGCCGCGCGGGCCTTGGCCTTGTTCGCGGGGGCATCCGTCATGGGGATGTACTCGGCGGCCTCCAGCTCGCCGGAGAAGCGGAAGCCGGCCTTGCCCGCGCGCAGGTCTTCGCCCGCGCGCTTCACCCAGTCCAAATCTATCGTCTGCAATTGCCGGCAGAGACAGTCTTGCTGCTCCGGCGAAAGATCGTTCCAGAAACGAAAGACGTGGCCCTGTCCAGCCTCCTCAAACCGCCGGCGAAGGCCGGCCGCATCTACGCTCATCCCTATCGCGCTCCTTGTCCGCAACGCCGCCGCAATCTTCGGAAGCGGGCATTATAGCGGGGGGGCGGCGGCGGGGACAAGGCGCAAGCGATGCGCGATGCGCGGCGTGGATGCCGGCCGCCTTGGAGAGGCCGGACCTGTCCGAGACGCCGGATAGCCGCGCAAAGCCACACGAGCCCTGCTTCTACCGGCTCACGACAAAGATCGCCATATCGGCGAGCGCGTTGGCGTCGGCCTCCACTTCCCGGCCGGCTTCGGTGTCGAGAGCGATGGTCTGTTGCAAGCGCAAACCCTTGTGGCGGCACAGGTCCTCGAAGTCGGCGATGGTGAAGAAGCGGATGTTGGGCGAGTTGTACCACTTGAACCGAAGGATGCCGGGGGATTCGGGCGCGCGACCCTGCTCGGCCAACATGCGGCGCAGCTTGTGATAGCCGAAGTTGGGGAAGCTGACGATCACGCGCCGGCCCACGCGCGCCATGTCGTCCAAGATGCGCTCGACGTCGCGGATGGCCTGGAGCGTGTGCGAGAGAACCACGACATCATACTGGCTGTCCGCGAACATGCCCAGCCCGGCGTTGAGGTCGGCCTGGATTACGTCCAGCCCGGCGCGCGCGCAGTCCACAACGGCGCGTTCGTCCAACTCCACCCCGGTCAGGCGGGTGTGCCCCCGGGCGCGCAGACGCGAGAGCAGCGCGCCGCGGCCGCAGCCCAGGTCCAACACGCTGGCGCCGGCGGGGATGAGCCCCACGATGCGGTCGTAGTCCAGACGCCGGGGGTGGAAGATGCTGGACGGGTTGAGGCCGTAGACGTCCTCACCCGCCGCCGCGTCTCCCGGCGGCGGCTGGCTGAGATTGCTCAGGAATCCCCTCAGCATCCCGCCATAGGTCTCCAAGTCGTCTGGCAGCAGAAAAGCGTCGTGGCCGCACGCGCTGGCCACGTTGCAGTACGTCACGGGCTTGCCCAGCCCAGCCAGCGCATCCACGATCTCCCGCGATTGCTCGGGCGGGAACAGCCAGTCGCTGGAGAA
>CAYYEE010000157.1:0-8888 GCA_964470775.1 uncultured Planctomycetota bacterium
GTGGTTCGGGAGGCGAGGGGCGGGTTATCCGCGCATGGAGGGGCAGCGGCCTGAGTCGCAGCAGGCGCGCGAGCACGCCGGGGACGAGCCCTTGCACGAGGGCATGACGTCGGGCGAGCCGATGGCGGAAAACGTGGAGACGAGGCGGGTGAGCTTGGGGCTGCCGCACTTTTCGCAGGTGACCTTCTGCTGGCCGAAGACGAGGGCTTC
Source organism: uncultured Planctomycetota bacterium (assembly GCA_964470775.1). Classification (GTDB taxonomy): domain Bacteria; phylum Planctomycetota; class Brocadiia; order CAIUPP01; family CAYYEE01; genus CAYYEE01. The sequence continues at coordinate 211 of CAYYEE010000157.1, forward strand.
GAAGGTGGCGCCGCACTTGTTGCACTTGTATTCGTAGAGGGGCATGACAAGACCTCATCTGGGGTGATTCCGGGGCATCGCTCAGGGGCTTTCCGGCCTGTGATTTTAGCGTAGCAAGGCTGGGGAGGGGGTGTCAAACGCTGGACGGGCAACCAGGCCGACAGGACTTATGCGGCGGTTGAGTCAGGGGAGGGGGGACTTCAGATTTTTCTTGCCACGTCCGCAAATGTGTGGTAAAATTATTGATCTAAGGCTCATGACGTTAGAACCGGGGCCGATTATCCCACCCAGTTAGCGCCAACGCTTTGGCGGGCGTTATGCCCGAGGTTGGAGTCTAGCTGTTTCTGGCCAGCGGCGCAGGCGAGCGAGAAGGGGCGCTGCAGGACGCCTGGCTGGCTTTCTGGTTGGAGCGAGGAAGGACTGTTGACGGGGACGGTGTGTTTCTTGAGAAGGGAGACGGCGTTCATGGCGCGTTCGCACGACATCAGCAAGGTCCGCAACATCGGGATCATGGCCCACATTGACGCGGGCAAGACGACGGTCTCGGAGCGGATGCTGTTCTATACGGGGAAGACGCACAAGCTGGGCGAGGTGCACAACGGCGAAGCGGTCATGGACTGGATGCCCCAGGAGCAGGAGCGGGGCATCACCATCACCAGCGCGGCCACGACCACGGAGTGGCGGGGCCACATGATCAACCTGATCGATACTCCGGGCCACGTGGATTTCACCGTGGAGGTGGAGCGGAGCCTGCGCGTGCTGGACGGCGTGATCGGGCTGTTCTGCGCGGTGGGCGGTGTGGAGCCGCAGTCGGAGACGGTGTGGCGGCAGGCGGAGAAGTACCGCACGCCGCGGATCGCGTTCGTCAACAAGATGGACCGGGCGGGCGCGGACTTCTTCGGGGTGGTAGACAAGATCCGGGAGCGCCTTGGGGCGAATCCGGTTCCTTTGGTCATCCCGATCGCGCGCGACGGCGAGTTCCTGGGGATCATTGACCTGGTGAAGAACTGCGCGGTCTATTACCACGAGGACGACCATGGCACCACGTTCACCGAGGAGGCGTTGACGGGGGAGCTGGCGGAGCTGGCTTCGAAGTGGCGGCGCAACCTGATGGAGAAAGTGAGCGAGGTGGACGAGGGGCTGCTGGAGAAGTTCTGTGCGGACGAGGAGATCTCGCAGGACGAGGTGCGCGCGGCGATTCGCAAGGCCACGCACCAGCACGCCATGTGTCCCGTGCTCTGCGGCAGCGCGTTCCGCAACAAGGGCATTCAGCGCCTATTGGACGCGGTGGTTGACTATCTGCCCAGCCCGGTGGACCTGCCGCCCGTGATGGCGGTGTGTCTGGAGGGCAAGCCGCTGGAGCGGCGGCCGGATGACAATTCGCCGCTGGCGGCGCTGGCTTTCAAGGTGGTGGCGGACAAGCATGTGGGCAAGCTGGTCTACACGCGGGTCTACTCGGGCACGCTGACAGCCGGGACGTATGTGCTGAACTCGGCCAAGGGCAAGCGGCAGCGCGTCGGCCGGTTGCTGCGGATGCACGCGAACCGGCAGGAGATCGTGGACGCGCTGTTCGCGGGCGAGATCGGGGCGGTGGTGGGCCTGAGCGATACGGTGACGGGCGACACCATCTGCTGTCCGGATTCGCCGGCGGTGCTGGAGGCGATCGAGTTTCCATCGCCGGTGCTGAGCGTGGCTGTGGCGCCGACGAACCGCGCGGCGGCGGATAAGCTAGCGGTGGCGCTGATGCGTCTGGCGGAAGAAGACCCGACGTTTGTCGTGTCCACGGACGCGGAGACGGACGAGACGATCATCTCGGGGATGGGCGAACTGCACCTGGAGATCATCTTGGACCGGCTGAAGCGCGAGTACAACGTGGAGGTTTCGTCCGGGGCGCCGCAAGTGGCGTATCGCGAGACGATCACGGCGGCGGCGGAGGTGAACGAGAAGTACGCGAAGCAGACCGGCGGGCGCGGGCAGTACGCGCACGTGATTCTGAGCGTGGAACCGCTGCCGGCCGGGTCGGGCTTCGAGTTCGTGAACAAGGTCGTGGGCGGCCGCGTGCCCAAGGAGTACATCCCGGCCGTCGAGAACGGCGTGAAGGACGCGATGAAGAAGGGCCCGCTGGCGGGCGCGCCGGTGGTGGACGTGCGGGTGACGCTGCTTGACGGGACCTACCACGAGGTGGATTCGTCGGACATGGCGTTCCGGCTATGCGCGTCCATGGCGTTTCGCCGGGCCTATCTGCAGGCTGCGCCGGAGTTGCTGGAACCCGTGATGAGCGTGAATATCGTGGCGCCGGATGAGTACGCGGGGCCCATGGCCAGCAATCTGTGCAGCAAGCGCGGCCGGGTGACGGGGATGGACATGCTGGGCACGGCGCGGGTGGTGAAGGGGATGGCTCCGCTGGGCAGTCTGTTCGGTTACGCCGGCGAGTTGCGCAACCTGAGCCAGGGCCGGGCCAGCTTCACCATGCAGTTCGAGCGCTATGAGACCGTGCCTTATCTCGTGGCTGAGGGCATCATCGCGGAGCTGAGGGCGAAGCGCGAGAAGCGCCACGGCGCAGCGGTCATGGCGAGGGTGTAGCTCGGGGGAGTTCCTCAACAGAAAGACGCCTCACACTCTGTGAAAAGGGTGTGAGGCGTTTTCGTTTGGCGGGCGGGGGACCGGGGGACGCATGGGATTTATGCGACCGATGGAAGGGTGTCAGGGCTTGTCGTCTTCGCGCGAGGACGCCATGAGGTCGTGGATGCTGGCGCGGGGCTTGGGTGGGCGGGCGGTAAAGGGCCGGCGGCCCGTGACGGCGTAGAAGACGAGGATGAACCCCAGCACGAGGGCTACCAACGCGAGCACGGCGCCGAGGACCAGGGCGTAGATGTCGCTGACCGCGACGGCGAGGGTGAGGGGCATGGATGTTCTTTCTGTGCCGTGGCAAGGCGCTCCTGATTGGGCGCAGCATAGCACGGAGCGCGGGGCTGCGGCCAGGGCGCGATGGGATGATGCGGGCGACGCCGGCGCGCTCAGGGGGCGGCGAGGAGGTCGGCGCGGGCGGCGTCGGCGATGCGGTTGACCTCGGCGGCGAAGCGGGGGTCGGGCTCGAAGGGGGGCTGGGCCTTGACGAGCTCGCGCCACTGGGCGTCGGCGCGGCGGAGCAGGTTTTCATCTTCGGCGCCGACCAAGAGGGGCTGGGCGCCGCGGTAGGTTCTGTCGAAGAGCCGGGTGTCCCACTGGACGTCGCGGAAGTTGGCTACGGTGTGGTCGCACTCCAGATAGGACGTGCCTTCGCAGAAGCCCATCTGGTGGATGAGGTCGAGGCAGAGGGTTTCGTCGTTGACCTCGATGCCGGCGGAGAGTTTGTGCAGGGCGCGGCTGGTGTCGAGGTCGATCATGGCCTGGGCTGGGGAGAAGGTGGAGCCGTTGTCGAGCAGGCCGAGAGGCAGGGAGGAACTGGCTGTGGAGGCGAAGGCCATCTGGCGATAGGCCTTCATGAAGGCGGCCTGGACGCCGGGGGCTTTGGCTTCGACATAGGCTGGCTCGACGTTGAGGACGAGTCCGTAGCGCCAGCGGAAGAGCTGGTGGAGCGCGGCGTCGGCGAGGATGGCGGCGGGGGTGGCGTAGCAGACCTGGGTGGTGCGCATGTCCATTTCGCCGGTGATGGCGGTGGCGTAGTAGAAGACGTCGGGGGCGAGGAGGGTGGCGGCGGTGAGGCAGCCGAGGATTTCGGCGGTGGCGATGACGACGGCGCCGGCCGGGGTGACGGGGCATGTGCCGCCGAGGATGGGCATGGGCGCGAAGTTGATGGGGAAGCCGTATTTGAGGGCTTCGTGGAGGACCTCGCATGAGCGGGTGTCGATTTTGAGGGGGGAGGTGGTGCAATAGGCATGTGCGAAGATGGGTGGCTGGGCGCGGAGGCGGCGGGGGTCGTGGCCTGCGGCGAGGGCGGAGAACGCGGCGAGGTGCTTGATCTCGGCGGCGCGGTTGGCGCTGACCCATCCGGGCTTGGGGGTGTTGAGCAGGAGCGTGCGCGCGGCTTCGGTGGCTTCGATGCGCGGGTCGCAGTCGCTGCAGATGACCGGGGCGCAGATAGCGCGGACCTCGGGGATGGCGTTGCCGAGGCGGATGAAGTTCAGTTGGTCTTTGCTCGTAGCCGGGCGGCTGAGGCCGGTATCGAGGTCATAGACGCTGGGCGTGGTGAAGCCGTAGTCACAGGTGAGCTGAGGCGCGAAGGCGACGTCGCCGGCCGGGAGTTGGGGGCAGAAGGGGTACCAGAGAGACGATCGGACCATTTGATAGCGGCCGCGCTGGGGGGCGATCTGCTTTTCGACAAGGTCCGGCGGGAACCAGGCGCGCTGGGCGGCGTGGTCTACGCGGCAGCCGGCGTCGGCCAGGGCTTGGAGGAGGAAGGGGCCGCGGATGAGAAGACCGGTCTCTTGGAGGATGCGCAATGCGCCCTGGTGGATGCGGTCCATCTGTGTGTTGTCGAGGACTCTGAGGATGCCTTTGAGCATGGGGTCTCCCTTTCATCCGCTGGTCAATGTCCAATAGCGCGGGTCCACGCTGAAACCTTGAAGGATCTTGAGCGTCACGACTCTAAAGGGCGGGAGCATCTGGTCAGCCCAGGCGGCGAGGTCGTCGGCGTGGCTGAGCCAGCGCGCGGTGGCGAACTCGCTGGAACGGGTGACGCGGGCTTCCGTGTCCCAGAGGCATTACCCGTCTGCGCCGGCGGCATAGTACTTCAAAGCTCGGCGAAGGCGCAAGATGGCGGGTAGCTGACCCATCCCCAGTTCGCATCCGGAAAGAAGCAAAGCATGGCCGAGTATCCGATAATCTCTTTTTTCTGGACACAAGGGTTTATCAAAGGGATCGGGCCATGCCTTACGGAAGCCTTGTAGCTTGGGTGGTCCGCGTTTGCACGGAGCTTCGCCGTTCCTAACAGCTTGTTGAAAATGTCGCTTCTGTTCCGGGGACACGTTGCGATCCCGCCGTTGGCGGGCTGAGGCGCCATGTCCCCGCCGACGCGGTGTCTTTTTCAACGGGCTGCCAAATGTCTTGATTCTTGGCGCGGACGCCTTCGCGAAATGTGTGGTAGAATAGAAATGTTGGGCGCCTTCAGGCGAAGTGTGAAAGGAGGAAGGCGGGTTGCGCGGGGAGGGTGACGACGCACGGGCCCGTTGCATGTGCAAGGGTGGTCAGGCGTGAGGGGCGGCCCTGGCGAGGGAGGCGGAGCCTTGGGACAGCGAACGACAGCGCTGTTCTGGCGGCGGTTGGCGTTGGCTTCACTCGTCTGCGTGATTGTCGCTGCGCCGCCGGTAGCAGGGTTCTACTGGCTGGCGTTTGAGTCGGAGCGCAAGGAGGTCCTGCAGGAGCTGGGCACGCTGGCGGCAACTGCGGCGGCGATGCTGGATGGGGACTTGGTCGCCACGCTGCGCAAGCTGGAGCAGACGGGGGACAAGGACTACTTGAGGGCGTTGGAGCCGCTCATCCGCTTCCACAACGCTAACCCTCGCATCTACTACCTCTACACCACCATGTTCGTTGACGACAAGGAGAGATATGTTCTGGACACGGCCGTAGCCAAGGACCGTCTGAAGGTTCCATGGGAACTCAAGGCCTCCACCATCATGGAGGAGGTCTTGGAGGCGGACGAGCGTGGCGCGAAAGAGGAATCGGCCGCAATGCGGGAGGCCATCCAGAAAGGGAATCGGTATGTCTTCTCCAAGCCATATACGGACCCGGTGTATGGTCAGTTCCTCACAGGGAGCGCGCCGGTGTTCGACTCGTCAGGCAAGGTGGTGGGCGCGCTGAACGTGGATTTCTCCCTGGAGACGCTGAACTCTGAGCTGGATGGCATCCGCGCTGGGGCCGCGGGCGCTCTGGCGGTGGCCGTGCTGGTGTCGCTTTTAGGTGGATTCGTGTACGCCAAGACGCGTGATTCCCAGGACAGGGCGCTGGCCGAACGCAATGAGGCGATGACCCAGCGCCAGAAGACGGCTTCTGACCTGGAGAACCTCCTGGACAAGATGATCGGAGCCTTTTCGCTGCAGGAGATGATCTATGACGCCGTTGGCACGCCTTCGGACTACCGGTTCCTGAAGGTCAATGCGGCTTTTGAGCGGATGACGGGGTTTAAGGCGGCGGACGTGACGGGGCGGACCGCCAAGGAGGTTTTTGGGCAGGTTGAGGAGGAGTTGACGCTGACATACGGCCGGGTGGTTTTGTCGGGCGAGCCGCGGCATCTGGAGTGGCGCGACGCCAGGACCGGCCGCTGGCACGAGATCACCGCCTACCGGGCGGGCGAGCACGAGTTCGCCTGCCATTACGTGGACGTGACGGAGCGCCACAACGCGCAGGAGGCGGTGGCGCTCAACGAGGAGCGCTACCGCATCGCGGCCATGGCGACTGGACAGGTTGTTTACGACCTCGACGTGGCGGCGGGGGTGGTGGCGTGGGAGGGGGCGGTGGAGCAGGTGCTGGGGTGCAAGCCGGAAGAAGCCAGGACAATCGACCTGGCGGGATGGGAGGCGATGATCCATGAGGAGGACCGCGCTCGCGTGATGGCGGGGCTGGTCCGGGCGCGCGAGGAATGCGGTGTGTTCCGGGCTGAGTATCGGTTGCTTCGCAAGGACGGGGCAACGGCGGTCGTGGAGGAGACGGGGGTCTTCCTGCCGGGTCCCGACAAGCGCGCGGTTCGGATGATCGGCGCGATGAACGATGTGACGCAGGCGCGCGCCATGGAGAACGCCCTTCGGGACAGCGAGAGCCGCTTCCGCCGTCTGGCCGAGAACTCGATGGACATGATCGCCCTTTTCGACCAGGCAGGCGTGTTTGTGTACGTTTCGCCCGCCAGTGTGAGGATTACGGGGTATGCGCCTGAGGAACTGGTGGGGCGGCGTGGCGACAGCTTTGCGCACGAGGAGGACGCGGCGGCCTTTGGCGTGGCGCTGGGGCAGGAGGCGGGCGAGCCGGGCGCTCGGACGTGCTTGTGGCGGTTCCGGCACAAGAACGGACGCTATGTGTGGCTGGAGACGGTGGCGCAGCGATGCGCGGACAGCGGCGGGTCGCCCGCGAGGACCGTGGCTGTGTCGAGGGATATGACGGACCGGATGCGCGCGGAGGCGATGCTGAAGACGCAGCACGCGCTGGCGTTGCGTCTGGCGGACGCGGATGATCTGGAGACGGCTCTGGAGGCGGCGCTGGACGCGGTTAAGGAGGTGGCGCCCGCGTGCGCAGTGAACGTGTACCTGCGCTGCCAGGAGCAGCGGGGGTTTGAACTGGCGGCGTCGCGGGGCCTGGCGCCGGAGCACTTGGGCGTGGCGCGCGCTTTAGGTGTGGCCAACGCCATGATCCGGATCGCCGGCGGCGGCAAGCCGGCCTATTTCAGCGCCGGCGACCCGATCGCGAAGGAGCTCATCGGCGACCGGGACGGCGTGCTTCTGAAGGCGGGCGCGATCATCCCCCTGGCGACGCACGGGCTGGTGTTGGGCGTCTTGACTGTCTCGACGCAGGAGGATGGCGTCTTTGACGACAGCGCGCGCGCGGCGTTCGAGTCCATTGGGGCGCAGATCGGCCGGTCGCTGGCGCGCGTAGAGGCGGAGGAGGCGTTGCGCCGCAGCGAACAGCGGTTCCGAACTATTGTGGACGCGCTGCCGCAGATGATCTGTCTGGTGGGGCGCGGGCGGCGGTGTCTGTTCGCGAATCAGGCGTGGGAGGCGCAATTCGGCGCGGCCCATGGGCAGGAGCTTGACGCCGCGCTGGGGAAGGCCGCCTGCGAGGCCATGGCTCCCCAGCTGGACAAGGCGCTCCACGGCGAAGCGGCGCGGTTCTACCAGGCGATGGACCGCGGCGGCGAGCGGCGGTTCATGTCCGTGGCTCTGGCGCCCGAACCGGAACGCGGCGACGGCCAGCTAAGGCCGTTTTACATCGTGCTGACGGACGTGACGACGTTGAAGGACGCGGAGGATCAGAAGGCGATTCTGCAGAAGCAGCTCTATCACTCGCAGAAGCTGGAGTCGGTGGGGCGGCTGGCCGGCGGGGTGGCGCATGACTTCAACAACCTCCTGACGGGCATCATTGGCAGCGCGACGCTGGCGATGATGGAGGCGCCGGAGGGGTCGTCTCTCTGCGAGGCGCTGACGGACATCATGCGCACGGCGGAGAGCGCCGCCACCTTGACGCGTCAACTCCTGCTGTTCAGCCGCAAGCAGACCATCGAGCCGCAGATCGTGGACATGAACGAACTCATCTTGAGAATGGAGCGGATGCTCAATCGGCTGATCGGGGAGGACGTCAAGCTCCGCGTGGATCAGGACGGCGGGCCGAACAAGGTGAGGGCGGATCCGGGACAGATCGAGCAAGTGGTGGTGAACCTGGTGGTGAACGCGCGGGACGCCATGCCCGAGGGCGGGGACCTGACCATCGGCGTGCGGCGGGTGGCGTTGGCCCCTGAGGCGTGTCAGGGGAAACCGGGTGTGATGCCGGGCGAGTATGTGGAGCTCACGGTGGCCGACACGGGCTGCGGCATGAGCGACGAGGTGAAGGAGCAGATGTTCGAGCCGTTCTTCACGACCAAGGAGCACGGCACCGGTCTGGGGCTGGCCACGGTGTATGGGGCTGTGCGGCAGAACAACGGCTCTATTGATGTTGACACGGCGCCGGGCAAGGGGACGAAGTTCCGGATTCTG
>CAYYEE010000158.1:0-8824 GCA_964470775.1 uncultured Planctomycetota bacterium
TGACCGCCGCCGGGTCTCCGTCCAGCACAACCGAAGACGGCCGGAAAGGCTCCTTGCACTTCGGACACACGCTCCGGTCGAAACCGCCCCACGAACTCCACTGCAAGACCCCCATCTTGCACGCAACGCAGAAGAGCGCCCCGCACGCCCCGCACTGATAACCCGAAACGGGGAACTGCGACAACCCCGCGGAAGACATGTAAGCGTCCTTGCTTGCCTCGACGCCCCGGATCGCGGCCCCGCAACCGTGACACAGGTAACCCGCCGCCGCCCTCCCTGTCGGCAACCCGAAAAGGGCTTCCTGCAACGTCACCCGCACCCCATCGTCCTCCTCCGCCTTCGCCTCCGGCGTTGGCGTCTCCTGAACTGGGGCCGCGGCCTGGACCACTTTGCACGCCGCGCACACAACATTCTCAGGCGGCTCGCCTTCTGCCACGGGCGTGTCCACCCCGCAGACCCCGCACTTCGCCATGGCGCTCATGTCACCCCGCTCCCACTCTCCACTGAACTGCGGCGCCGGCCATTCCGGCCACCGCCCACGGACGAGCATCTCCCGCTTTTGTTATCGGCATATCTCCCCCAGTTCTTAAACCCATATTCAAGAAGATTATGGGAAATACCCGGAGCTCACGCCCCAAAATGCCCCACCGCATTCCCGTGCAACCGGCGCCCCATACGGCTCAGCGCCTACTTGCCCTTGCCGCCCGCCTGCCCCAGCCTCTGGCGCAGCTTGGTCTTGTTCTCGTAAGCGTATACCCCCACATTCTCCGGATCCAGAGCGATCGCCATGGTGTACGCCGCCAACGCCTTGTCGTTTTCCGCCAGCGCCTCGTGACACTCCCCGATCCGCAAAAACACCATGGGCCGCAGTTTGCTGTCCGGCCACATCAGATCGTAGTCGTGAAACGCCGCCAGCACCTGCCGGAAGCGGCCATGCTCCTGCAGGAACTTGCCCCGCTCGTAATCGTCAGCGAACGTGGGGTCCTTGCCGCATCCGCCGCAGAAGCCAGCTAGCGCCACCGCCAGCCACGCCGCCATGAACCAGCGCCGCGACATCGCCTCTCCCCTCATGCCTCGCGCCCTGCTCACAGGTCCCATGTGTCCCGTCTCTCTCACGCGCCACCCCCCGCCACCCGCCGGAACGTGGCATACGCCTCGTCCCAAGCTCCCCGGCGCGCCGGCGCATAGGCCTTCACCCCAAAGGAGGCCCTCACCACCTTCCTCACGTCCCCAACCCCGCCCAGATCGCCCAAAGCCACCGCCTGCATAAGCACGTTGCCGATCGCCGTCGCCTCCACCGGCCCGGCCACCACCGTCACGCCGCACGCGTCCGCCGCGAACTGGTTGAGCAGCTCGTTCTGGCTGCCCCCGCCCACGATGTGCAGCGTCGTGTGCTTGCGGCCCATGAGGTCGTCCAGCCCCTCCAGCGTCGCGCGATAGCGCAGCGCCAGGCTCTCGAACACGCACCGCGCCACGGAACCGCGGTCCTGAGGCGGCTTCTGACCCGTGCGCGCGCAGAACTCGCGGATGGCCGCTGGCATATCCGGCGGGTTCAGAAACGACGCGTCATCCGGGTTGACCACGGCCTGGAACGGCTTGGCCGCCGCGGCCATGCGCGCGATCTCAGCATACTCCAGCGCCGCGCCCTCCTTCTCCCACTGGCGGCGGCATTGCTGAATCAGCCACAACCCCATGATGTTCTTCAGGAACCGCACCGTGCCGCCCACGCCGCCCTCGTTCGTGAAGTTCAGCTCCAGCGCCCGATCGTTCACGATCGGCGCCTTGGCCTCCACGCCCATCAGCGACCACGTCCCCGAACTCAGATACGCCCACCCCTCCCCCTCGGCCGGCGCCGCCGCCACCGCCGCGGCCGTGTCGTGACACGCCGGCGCGATAACCTCCATCCCCGCACCGCCCGTCTCCTCCGCCACGTCCGCCCGCAGCTTGCCCAACCGCGACCCGCACGGAACAATCCGCGGCAGAATCCGCGAGGGAATCCCCAGCTTCTCCACCAACTCCACGGCCCACCCCGTTACCCCGGGCGCGCACATCTGCGACGTCGAAGCCAGACTCGATTCCGACACCGCCTCGCCCGAGAAGAAGTAGTGGAACAAATCCGCCATCATCAACATCTTCTCCGCCGCCGCCAGCGCGGGCGAGCGCCGCAGGCTCATGGACAGCAACTGGAAAAGGGTGTTGAGCTGCATAAACTGGATGCCGGTGGCGCGGTAGATATCCGCCCGAGGCACACGGCGAAACGCCTCCTCCATCATCCCGTTCGTCCGGCTGTCGCGATAGTGAACCGGATTGGCCAGCAGCGACCCATCCGCCGCCAGCAGGCCAAAGTCCACGCCCCATGTGTCGCACCCCAGCGACGCCACCTCGCCGCCCTTGGCCAGGGCCGCTTTCAGCCCGGTCTTCAGCTCCGCCATCTGGCCCAGCAGGTTCCAATGCAGCGTGCCCCCCAGCCGCACCGGCGTATTGGGGAACCGGTGGACCACTTCGAGATTCAGCCGTTCTCCGTCAAAGGCGCCCAGCACCGCCCGGCCGCTCTCCGCGCCAAGGTCAAACGCCAGAATCTGCTTGCGCCGAGCCATACAGTCCATCCTCCCTTGCCACAAGGTCCGTGTCAGCCACGGCATTAAAAACCAATTCCCCGCCCCGCGCAACGGCCGGCGTCCCTCCCCGCCCTTGCATTCCCGCGCCAAAGTGAGAAAATCGTGTGCCGGCGGCGCAACACAGTCCCAACTTGGAGGCAGCCCCATGGCAATGCTCTTTGGCAAAAACCTCAGCAAGGCGGAAATCCTCAAACGCGTGGGCGACATGACCCAAATCGCCGGCGCCCGCAGCTTCGAGTTCAACGACGGCCCGGCCCGCGGCGTCCGCGCCATCGAGGTCTACACCGGCTCCGGCTTCCGCTTCACCATCGTCCCCGACCGCGGCATGGACATCTCCCACGCCGACCACAACGGCCGCTCTCTGTGCTGGCACTCCGGCTCCTCCGAGGCCAACCCCGGCCTCTACCAGCCCGAAGGCCTCGAGTGGCTCTACAACTTCTACGGCGGCCTGGTGGTCACCTGCGGCCTCACCTACTACGGCGCGCCCTGCGTTGACCAGGGCGAAGCCCTCGGCCTCCACGGCCGCGTCAGCAACATCCCGGCCCGCGAGGTCGGCGTCTTCACCGGCTGGGACGGCAACGAGTACTTCATCTCCGTGCGCGGCAAGGTCATGGAAACCCGCCTCTTCGGCGCCCACCTGTGCATGGAGCGCGTCATCACCACCTGGGCCGGACTCGACAGCCTCTGCATCCACGACGAAGTCACCAACGTCGGCCACACCCCCTGCCCGCACATGATGCTCTACCACTGCAACTTCGGCTATCCCGTCGTCTCCGACACCTCCGTCCTCTGCGCCCCCTCGCTGGTCGTCACCCCCCGCGACGAAACCGCCGAAGACGGCAAGACGGAATACGCCGCCTTCCACACCCCGGTCAAAGGCTACGCCGAGAAGGTCTACTACCACAACCTCGCGGCCAAGCGCGGCGCCACTCTCGCCGGCATCCTGAACAAGGACACCGGCTTTGGCGCCTACCTCCGCTTCAATCTCAACCAGCTCTCCCGCATGATCGAGTGGAAGCAGATGGGCGAAGGCGAGTACGTCGTCGGCCTCGAACCCTGCACCAACCGCGTCGAAGGCCGCGACATTGACCGCAGCCTCAAGACCCTCCGCTTTCTCAAGCCCGGCGAGACGGTCACCTATGACGTCGAGATCGGCGCCCTGCCGGACGCGGAATCCCTCACCGCCTTCGAGAAGGAAGTCCGATCTCTGACCCAAGGACGCAAGCCCGCCTACGCCGTCAACCCCCAGCCTCCGCGCTGATTTCGTCCGCCACGTCCGACAGGCCTGACGGGTCCGGCAGGCGCGACGCGTCAGGCCTGCCCGGCAGGGCGCGCGCCCATGCCCGCTTTCGCGCATTGCCCAGCGCGGCCCAGCCCGTTATAATCCTGCCTCCCAAGGCGGAGACGCCTCCGCCCCTTGCCATCCCAATCCTCGGAGACAAGGAGCACTGTCATGATGGGTTGCAGCTACGGAACCCTGTTCCAGACCACGGTCGCGGGCGGCTCGTACCAGGAAGGCCTCACCGTCCACCTCCAAGGCGTCCCCCCCGGACTCCTCATCACCGAGGAGGAAATCTACGCCGACCTGCTGGTCCGAAAGCCCGGCCAGGGCGAGCTCGCCAGCCCCCGCCGCGAGCCCGACGTGCCCATCATCTACAACGGCGTCAACGCCGCCGACACCATGCCCGGCTTCCAGAACAAAGGCTACACCAACGGCACGCCGCTGGTCATCCTCATCCCCAACCTCGACCGCCATTTCGAGCACGTGGACCAGTACCAGCGCACCAACCGCACTCCGCGCCCCGGCCACGCCTCCTATGCCTCCTACCAGAAATATGGCTCCTTTGACGACGCCATCGGCGCCGGCATCTTCAGCGGACGCTACACCTCCACCATCGTCGCCGCGGGCGCCGTGGCCAAGCGCGTCTTGGCCATGCACGGCATCGAAGTCACCGGCTTTGTCCGCGAAGCCGCCGGCATCCGCATGCCCGACATGGACCTGGCCACCATCCGCCGCCAGGTGGCGGCGTTCAAGCGCCTCCGCCGCGACCACGACGTCATCTACCGCTACATCTTCACCGAGCGCCGTTTCACCCCGGACATGCGCCTCCTTCAGAAGATGGCCGTCCTGGCCGAGCTCGAAAAGATCGTGCCCCAGCTCGCCGAGCAGAAAGCCTTTGACGAAAAGGCCGCGCAGGAGAAGTACGGCTGCCACCCCTCCATGAACTGCCCCTGCGTCGAGACCGCCGAAGCCATGCGCCGCCGCATCATCGAAATCCGCGACACCGGCGACTCCAGCGGCGGCCTCGTCGAGGTCATCGCCACCGGCGTCCCCGCCGGCTTGGGCGAGCCCGTCTTCCGCAAGCTCGACGGCGAACTCGGCCGCCTCATGAGCATCGGCACGGTCAAAGCCGTCGAGATCGGCGCCGGCCTGGCCGTCAAGGACATGACCGGCTCCCAAAGCAACGACGGCATGCGCGCCAAGGACGGCAAAGTCGAGTTCCTCAGCAACAACGCGGGCGGCGTCACCGGCGGCCTGGCCACAGGCCAGCCCATCGTGGTCCGCCTCGCCGTCAAGCCCACCCCCACCATCGCCAAGCCCCAAAAGACCATAGACAAGGTCACGCTCGAAAACGCCGAGCTGGCCGCCGTCACCCGTCGCGACCCCACGATCGTCGCCCGCGTCTGGCCCGTGGCCGAAGCCTTCACCGCCATGATCCTGCTCGACGGCCTCATGCAGCACCTTGCCTACCGCGCCATCAGCAAAATGCCCTGACGGCCGGCGTCACCTTTCGTCCTTGCCGTCCTCTGCGCCCTCGCGGAAGACCCGCCATGCCCGCGCAAACCGTGGCCGAGAACACCCCCCAGGGCCGCCTGTTGCGCCGCGCCGAGTATCCCAGCGACGCGGCCCTGGGCGCCATCGCGGCCCATTGCGCCGCGATGGACGGCGGCCCCGGCCGCGTCCTCAAGCGCTCCCCCGAAACCAACGTCACCCTCCCCGACGTCGCGCCGCCGGTGTGCGTCAAACAGTTCAAGGCCCGCTCCTTCTGGCGCAACGTCAAGGACTTTATCCGCCCCTCCCCGGCCCGGCGTTCCTGGGCCGCCGGACTGCTGCTCGAACGTCTCGGCTTCGCCGCGCCCCGCGTCCTGGCCCTGCTGCTGCCACCGGCGCTGGGCCGCGACGCCTTCCTTGTCATGTCGCGCGTCCAAGGCGCCATGGAAAGCTACGCCTTTGCCCGCGACGTCCTGCCGGCCCTCTCCACCGCCGACCGGCGCCGCCTCATGGACTCGGCCGGCCGCTTCCTCCGCCGCCTCCACGACGCCGGCGTCTTCCACGGAGATCTCAAGGCATCCAACCTGCTCATCCGCCGCCAAGGCAGCGAGTTCAGTTTTGACCTCGTGGACCTGGCCTCCGTGCGGCGGCCCCTGCGTCTGACCCAAGTCCACCGCGTCCACAACTTCGCCCAGCTTCACGCCGCCCTGCCGCGCTGGGTCACGCGAACCGACCGCCTCCGCGTCCTGCGCGCCTATGGCGCGTTCGCCGACGTCCGCGCCGCCTGGCGCCAGATCGCGCGCCGCGCCTCAAGGCGCCATTGCCATTGGATCGAGCCATGACCGCCCGGCCCGCCATCCTGCACGTGCTGAGCGACTGGAAATGGACCGGCCCCGCCGAGCCCATCGTCAACCTCTGCCGCGCCCTCATCCATCGCGGCTTCCCGGTCCACTTCGCCTGCGCCCCAGCCCCCCACGGCCAGGACGCGGTCCTGGCTCGCAAGGCCGCCGAGCGCCTCGTCGAGCCCATCCTCGACTGCAGTTTCGACAAGCGCGTCAACCTCCTCGCCAACCGCCGCGACATCCGCGTCCTGGCCGAGCGCATGGACCGCGACGAAATCGCCATCGTCCACGCCCACGCCTCGCACGATCACTACATCGCCTCCCGCGCCGCGCGGCGCGCCCGCTGCCGCCCCGTCGTCGTCCGCACCAACCACACCGGCTCCCCCTACCCCTCCACCTTTGTCAGCCGCTGGATCATCCGCGGCCACACCCACGCTTGGGCCGCCTATTCCGCCTCGTGCCTGGAAGCCGACTGCCGCGCCTACGGCATCCCTCTCGAACGCGGCGTCGTGATCGAAGGCGCCGTGGACCTGGACCGGTTCCATCCCGGCGTAGACGGCGCCCCCATGCGCGCCAAGTTCGGCTTCGAGCCGGGCCACGTGGTCATCGGCGCCGCCTCCCGCATCCAGCGCCAGCGCCGCTACGACCTCATCCTCGACGCCTTCCGCCTCGCCGCCGCCGCCGAACCCGCCATCCGCGGCCTCATCCTCGGCCGCGGCACGCGCCAGGCCGAGCTGGTCGACGACCCTATCCGCCAGCCCAGCCTGGCCGGCCGCGTCGTCCATCCCGGATTCATCGAGGAAGGCTACGAACAAGCCCTCGCCGCCATGGACGTCTTCGTATGCCTCGCCCCCGGCTCCGACGGCTCGTGCCGCGCCGTCCGCGAAGCTATGGCCCTTGGCCGGCCCGTCATCGTCTCGCGCCGAGGCGTGCTGCCCTGGCTGGCCAGCGGCGGCCGTTGCGGCCTGGAAGTGGACGAGACCCCTTCGGCCATCGCCGAAGCCATGTTGCGCCTCGCCCGCGAACCCGAACTCCGCGCGTCAATGGGACGCGCCGCCGCCGATCGCGCCCGCCGCGACTTCACCCTCGACCGGCAGGCCAGCCTCATCTCCGCGCTTTACATGCGCCTTGTCCAGGACCCGGCCCTGCGGCGATAGCCCAGCTCCCCCCTCCGCCAGGCCCGTGCGGCGTGCCCGGCGCGCCTTGCCGCCGCGGCATGTCGTTGCGGCCACACGATCAAGCCGCTATAATCATGCGTGGGCTGTCATCACAGGGACCAACGCATGCCGCGTTCAGAGGATTTTAATTTCTGGAAGCGCGCCCGCGAACAGGGCGCCATGACGCAGGACCAAGTCGAAGAATGCGTGGAACTGCTCTGCTCGCTTGAACGCGTCGGCAGCGCCAAGCGTTCCTGGGACTTGGCTGTCAGCAAAGGGTACCTGACACGCGAACAGGCCGCTGAACTGCGCGGCGCCGAGGCGGCGCTGGCGGCTCCCGCTCCAGCGCCCGAGCCTCCTCCCCCCCCGGCCTCCGCCCCTAAGCCACCGGCTCCCGAGCCAAAGCCCAAACCTCAACCTGAGCCTGAGCCGGCGCCCGAACCGGCGCCGGAGCCCAGCGAAGCGGAAATCGTGGACTTGGCGCTGCCCGACCCCCAAGCCGCCGCCTTGGCCGCCGATCCCTTCTCGCCGCCGGCCACCGAAACCGAGGAAGCCGAGAGCTTTGACCACCCCACCCCGGTTCTGACGCACACCGTCAAGGCCGCGCCCAGCGCCGGCCAGCCTTCTCCCCAGACCGGCGTCGGCCTTATCCAGCTCCCTGGGGCCGCCCCGCCCGAACCGCCCCCACCCCCCACCCAGGCCTTGCCCAGCGACAAGGAGCTCGACTCCATCCTCGGCCCGGCCGATTCCAGCGCCGCCCCTTCGGCCCCATCCGGGCCGCCCAAACTGATGGGCTATCACTTCGGCCGCGTCAAGACCGGCGAGGAAGTCGAGTTCATTCCCCTCAAACCCGTGCCCATGTCCATCGGGTCGCAACCCGGCAGCACCATTCATCTCACCGAAACGGACGTGGCCCCG
Source organism: uncultured Planctomycetota bacterium (assembly GCA_964470775.1). Classification (GTDB taxonomy): domain Bacteria; phylum Planctomycetota; class Brocadiia; order CAIUPP01; family CAYYEE01; genus CAYYEE01. The sequence goes on from CAYYEE010000158.1 coordinate 8,309, forward strand.
CGGCACGCCCGCATCACTACCAGCGGCGACACGGTCACCATCTGGGACATGGGCTCCGAAGTGGGACTGCACGTCAACGGCGAGCGTTGCGCCTCGGCGCCGCTGAGGCCCTATGACCTGGTCAAGCTCGGCGACGCGCTGCTCGTCTATCTCCCCAACTACGGCGCCGCCCCCGCCCCGGAATCGCTCCACCCGGCCAAGGACTCAAAACCGCTTGCGTCGTTCACCGTCGTCGAAGGCCCCAACGCCGGCCGCGTCTACTACCTCGTGGACAAGCCCCTTCTGGTCGGCAGCCACGCCGCCGCCACAGTCCGCCTCCAAGGCGCCGGCGTCGACTCGTTCCACGCCCACATCCACGCCACCGCCGCGGGCATCGAGATCTCCGACCTCCGCTCCCACGCCGGCATCATGGTCAACAACCGCCCCTGCGCGGCCCAGACCGTCCACACCGGAGACCGCATCTTCATCGGCCGCGTCACTCTCAAGGTCCTCCAGCTCCGCGAGGCGGGGGCCGCC
>CAYYEE010000159.1:0-8810 GCA_964470775.1 uncultured Planctomycetota bacterium
CCCCCTGCAATAGAACCCATGGGTCCGGGGGGTTCCGATGCCATTAAACGACCCGCCCCCCGGTATCTCACGAAGCCAGGGGGCGGCAAGTTGTCGCGAGTTGCGTCAGGATCTTACGAGAACACCAACCTCGCCAAGTCCGTGCGCCGCGACCGCAGCAGGTTGTTATCCACCTTGGCCAGGTCAATGTCCACGGTAATCAGTTCCGGCCGGTCCAGGGATGACTGGGCCAGAATTTCACCTCTCGGATCCGCGACCATGGAGGGGACGTTCTGGTCTGGTCCGGCGGCGTTGGCGAACAGGATGAACCGGCCATTTTCGGCCGCGCGGCTGCGGATGTGGGCCTCGATGACCGGACGCTTCCACATGCCGTCCGCGCCGCAGATGTACGATGGCACGGCAATGACCTGGGCGCAGCGCAGCGCCAGATCGCGGAAGGGTTCGGGAAACCGCAGGTCAAAGCATACCTGCATGCCCAGCCGCATCTCCATGATCCGGTGCACTTTGGCCCGGCTGCCCGGCAGGTAGTAGCGCGCATCCTCTCCGTACAGATGCGCCTTGTCATAGCGTCCGCAGATCTTGCCGTTGGGGCCGATCAACACGGCCGCGTTCATCCAGCCCTTGGACTGCTTCACGGCCGCGCCAGCCACCACGCCGATCCGCATCCTCGCCGCGGCCTTGCGCACGTCTTCAAGTATCTGCTTGAAGCCCTTCTCGTCGAACCGGTGCGGCCCGTCATAGACCGCTGGCCCGTAACCGGTCAGCGAGCATTCGGGCAGCACCAGCAGCCGCGCTTTCCGCTGGCGCCCGATGGCCAGCAGATCCTCAATGATCTGAAGGTTGGCCTTCATGTCCCCGGTGGACCGCATTTGCCCAACGGCCACGCGAATCTTCATCTTGTCCCGATCCTTATTGCGGCCGGCCTGTTCCGTCCCGCCGGCCTCCCTTCCTCAACAGCCCGCCAACGCGCCAGTCCGTCAGTTGCACTCAGCCACAAGCGGCCCGGCCAGTTCCTTCAGGAAGAACAGCCTGCCGGCCAGCGTGGGCATGAAGCTCGATGGAATCCAAGGACTGGGCTCATGCCGCAACGTCACCCACAGCGAAAGCCCCTGCCACATCATGCCGCGGCTCAGCGTGCCGTCGCACCCGCCAATGACATAGTCGGATTGGAGGAAAAGGCCTGGGCCAATGGTGTTGGCGCGGGTGGGGACCAGCGTCGTGCGGCTCTTGAAGCTGGTGATCGCGTTCTGTTCGATGGTCAGCGGGTGCAGTTTGGCGCCCAGGCGGTGCGTCTGGGCTTTCCACTGCGCCAGCGTCTTGAACTCCGCGGCGAAGTGCGGCTCCCAGAAGGCAATATGAAAGACGCGGCCAATACCAAATACGGTGATCAATTTGGCGCCTTTGTCCTTCAGTTTGCCGATCTTCTCCGCATAAGCCGGCAGCAGTTTCTTGACCGCGAAGTTGCGCTGCTTGGGGGGCACGGTCAGCCGGCCCAAAGGACCATAGAAAGCGTGCTCCATGGCATACTGGAAGGCGCCGGGGTTCGTGGGCGGCAGCGTGTTGCCCTGGGCGTCGCTCCACTCATCCATATTGAAGCCGTGCACGTGCTTGCAGTTGACGTTCCATTCCTTGAGGAAGTAGACCGTCCAGCGGTACATGCCCATGGGCCCGACGGGCAAGATGATGGCCAGTTCGCGCCCCTCATCCGTGGCCATCTTGATCTGCATCGCGATCTCGTGGCCCATGTAAGTCTCGAAATCGCTTAGCGTTTCGCACGGGATGGGGTTGAAGCCCTTGTTCCACCACGGCTGACGCTTCGTGATGGTTTCCGGCTTATTCGAGCACAGTCTGTCGAACTTCGCCAGGTCCCATCCTTTCGGGAAGAAGCTTTCCAACAGAGAGCCCTTCAGAGTGGACATCAGGTTCAAAGCCATCCGCTCATCCTCCTAAGGTTGCTCAAACAAAAAAGGTGACGTCAAAGCCCGTCTTCCGGCAAGGCTCCCCACGTTCTCATGCCGGTCCAGGCATCAACAGCGCCCGGCCGCCCGCAAGGGCTTCAGAGAGACGCCGACCGTCTCGTCCGTCGCACGCACGCGCAGCCGTTGCCACAGCTAGCCGCGTCGGAACGCCAACAGTCAGCCGAATATCTTATATTCTCCAGCCCTTCAAGTCAAGAAATTTGCAAATTCCGACAGAATTTGCGCGTCCTGTGCTCCCCACCGATTCCAGCGCCCCAGACACCCTATCCCGCAAGGACTATCGGCGACTCAATATTCCGAAGTCCTTCAATTTTATAGCCTTACAACAGACGCAACGGCAAGGTCCTTGTCTGCCCCCAGCCACAGACCGCAAAGACACGGCGCCGACCCTATCGGTGGCGGCCATAAGACGCCAAGTCGCGGACGCCGGCTCCCGTCCTCTGCCCCAGAAGCCACGAGGGGACATGGCGCCCGCCACGCCCCCCCGCACGATTCAGCTCAAAAACGCCTACACCGCCACCCGCTTGCCGGTCTTGGCGCTCTTGTATGCCGCCTGCGCGATCTTGAGAATCTTCAGGCCTTCTTCCAGCGTGTTCATTTCAACAGGCTTGCCATCAATGATCGCCTGCGAAAGCGCTTCCACCTCCGACTTATACATATTGAACTTGCCGGGCTTGAGCTCCTTGAAACCCTGCGCCGCCTCACGCTTCTGCGCTGCGTCGTAGCCGCCCACCGCTCCCAGGCAGCAGGCACGCATCGTGCCGCCCCCCTGCCCGATCGTCCCCTTGCCCATGATCGCTCCTGCCGTGCCCATGATCTCAATCATCCGCTCGCAAACCGCGTCCGGCACGCTGAAAAACGTATCCACCACGCCATGACAGCCGTTGGCGAACTTCAGCAGCGTCGTGGCCGAGTCCTCCACTTTGTACCCATGCGCCAGCGTGTCGCACATCGCCGAGACCTCCACGATGTCCGATCCCAGCACATACTGCATCAGGTCGTAGATATGCGTAGCCATATCAATCAGCGAGCCGCCGCCGCCCTGAACCGGGTCCTGACGCCACGCGCCCTTGATCGGCGGATACCAGCAAGAGAGCTGGCCGCGCACGAACACCGGCTTGCCAATCTTGCCCCCAGCCACCAGCTCCTTGGCCTTCTGGTGCAGCGGATGGAACTTCATCATGTAGCCTTCCGCGCACTTCAGCTTTTTCGCCTTGGCCGCGGCCGCCACCATCGCCTGAGCGTCCTTGAGCGTGTGCGCCAGCGGCTTCTCCACCAGCACGTGCTTGCCCGCCTTGATCGCCTTAAGAAACGCCTCCTTGTGCGCGTTCGCCGGCGACGCGATATACACCGCCTCCACGCCCTTGGACGCCAGCAATTCGTCCACGCAGCAGCACGCCGGCACGCCGAACTGCGCCCCAACTTCCTTGGCCAGCGTCTCAGCCACGTCCATCACCGCCACAAGGCGCGCGTTTTTCGCAGGCACAATCCCTTCAGGAATCGTCCTCCGGCGCGCGATGCCGCCGGCCCCAATGACTCCCCATCCGATCTTCATTACAACCTCCTTGCTCTTTGCCGGCTTCCGCCAATTGGCCCGGCGCCGCGCGCCGTTGCCGCGCATTATGCCAGCCCACAGCCCCCCACGCAACCCTCACCCGTGACTCTTCCGTCCAGGCGTCCCATAGGTCCCATGCCCCCCACCAAACAAATGGGGCGCGGCCGCCGCCGCGCCCCGCAGAGTCTCTCACAGCCGCCGCTTAGTCGAACCGGAACGTCACCACCCGGAACGCCTTCTTCACCCCAGCCACGGCCTTCTCCCAGTCGATCAGGATAGGGCTCGCGATGAAGATAGACGAATACGTGCCGATGATCACGCCGAACAGCATGGCAAAAGCGAACCCGTGAATCACCGACCCGCCCGCCACGTACAGCACGAACAGCACAAACAGCGTGGTCAACGCCGTCAGCACGGTCCGGCTCAGCGTCTGGTCCACGCTCGTATCCACCATCTCCGCGTCCACGCGCCGCCTCGCGCCGCCCATGTTCTCGCGGATACGGTCGAACACCACGATCGTGTCGTTCAGCGAGTAACCCACGATCGTCAGGAACGCCGCGATCATTTCCACGTTGATCTTGATATCGCTGAACCCGAGCGCCCGGCCCACAAACGTGCCTGCCAGCGCGTCCGCCACCGCCACCGCGCCCATGGTGAAAAGCACGTCGTGGACCAACGCCACCACGGCCGCCACGCCGAACTTCAGCTCGCCGAACCGCAGCCAGATGTAAATGATGATCGCGATCATGGAGACAATCGTGGCCAGGATGGCCTTGTTGCGCATCTCGCCCGCGACCACCTGCCCCACGCTCTCCAGCCGCTGGAAGGGGTTGGGCGTGGCGAACGACGAAGCGATCTCATCCTGAGCCCGTTTCAACTCCCCGTCGTCTCTCAGCTTGATGATCATCTCCCCCATGTTCTTCTGGGCCACCGCGCGCATGTCGCCCTCGATCACCGCCGCGTCCGGCCGGCCCGCCCGCGTCAACCGCGCCACAATCTCCTGCGCCGGCGCCTCGCGGTCCAGCTTCATCACAAAGAACTTGAAGCCTTCCTGGTCCGGCTTCGACACGAACGCCGGCGCTTCCGCCGGGGTGAAAGTCACCTTGTACGTCTTCGACGCCAGCTCGTCCTTAAAGGTCCCCAGCAGGTCCTCGCGGATCTTCTCCAGAGCCTTCGCCTCGGGCAGGCTGGCCATGCGCGCCGTGAACCGCGTCTCCGCCGCGCCCAGCGGCAGCACCGCCTCCACCACGCCCGGCTCCAGCGTCTTCGCCACCGCCACCGCCGCCTCCAGACGCTCCCGAATCTGCTGCTCCGTCTGCGGCGACTTCAGCGCTACCTGAATCTCCGACGCGCCCACCTGCCGGAAGGACGCCACGTCAATCGCCTTGCGGCTCTCCAGCGTGTCCCGAACTTGCTTCAAATCGTCCGCCGCGCCGCGAAGCTGGAACGCCTTGGCCTCTTTGCCGCCCGTCTCGTCGCGCTCCGCCGCGTTCACGCTCATCTTCGGCCGGCGGCCCTTGAAGCACAGCGCCATCAACGCCTCGCGCACCGCCGAAACGTCGCAAGCGTCTTGCAAAGAAAACTCCAGACGGTCCTGCACGTCCCGGATGCGCGCCCCCTGCTCCTTCTCCTCCACCGTCACCTGCCCCACCTTGTCCACCTGCACCGTCCGCTTGACCACGAGGTCGCCCAGCGCCTCCAACGTCGCGCCCACGTGCCGGTCCGGGTCCTGGCGGTCCAGCCGCGATTCCTTCAAGTAGAACACGAAGTTCTCCGCCTTCGCGGTCTGAGCGATCAGCGCCTCCACGTCCGGGCGGCGGTAACCCGCCGCCACCAGCATTGCCCGCAACGCGCCCTCGTCCACCGCCTTGTCCAGCTTCAACTCAAACGTATTCCCCTCGATCCGCGTCACCCCCGCGGCCGTCCCCACCCCGTTCGACACCAGCAGGGCCTGCAAGTCGCGCTGAAGCTTGGCCGCCTGGAATTCCGGCTCGTGCGACATGTCCCGCAACCGCACCAGGAACCGCCTTGGCAGACCCGCCTCTTCCGTCTTCAACTCCTGCACGTCCGCCGCGCCGAACTTCTCCACCACCCGCTTGCGGAACTCCGCCGTCGCCATGCCCTTGTCCAACTCGATGTCCGCCATGATGCCGCCGCGCAGGTCCGTGTCGTACTTGTCCGCACCGCGAACCCAGTAGACCACCAGCCCCGCGATGATCAGGATCGCCGACGCGCTGATCGCGGCGTAGCGAACGCGCGAGTAGCAGAACATCGGCTGCCGGAACAACTGCAGCATGGGCAGCTTGCGCACCCATCCGCCTTCCAGCATCACATCGAAAATCTGCCGCGAAATCACCAGCGCCACGAACATGCTGGACAGCAGACCGATGGACAGCGTCACGGCAAAGCCTCTCACCGGACCCGTCCCCACGCCGAACAGAATCAACGCCGTGATCAGCGTGGTCAGGTTGCTGTCCACGATGGTGACCAGCGCGCGGTCAAAGCCAGCCTTCACCGCCAGGCGCAACCCCTTCCCGCGGCTCAACTCCTCGCGGATGCGCTCGAAAATCAGCACGTTCGCGTCCACGGCCATGCCCAGCGTCAACGCCAGGCCCGCCATGCCAGGCAGCGTCAGCGTCACGCGCAGCAGCGCCATCAAACCCAAGATGATGAACAGGTTCATCACCTGCGTCAGCGCCGCCACGACGCCCGCCGTCAAGTAGTAGACCACCATGAACGCCAGCACCAGCACCGCCGCCAGCACAATCGCCTGCTGGCCTTTCTGGATGCTGTCCTGCCCCAGCGCCGGACCCACCACGTGCTTCCACTCAAGCTGAATATCCGCGGGCAGCGTACCGGCCTGCAACGTCGTGATCAGGTCCGCCAGCTCGCGCTCGGAGAACTGCCCCCGGATGATGCCCGATCCCGAAATCTTCTCCTCGATCTTCGGCGCCGAGTAAAGCACATCGTCAAGCACAATCGCCAGCTGCCGGCCCTTGTACTGCTGCGTCGCGTCCGCGAAATCGTTGCGGCCCTTGCCGAACAACTCGAACCCCACGGCCCGCTGGAACGACTGGTCCACCGTGGGATACACCCGCGACAGGTACTTGCCCGTCGTCACCGGCTTGTTCTGCACCAGCAGCCACTTCACCTCCGGCCCGCCCGCCTTGTGCGCCGCCTCCAACTCCGCCAGTTGCTGGAACGTCGCCTTGTAGTAACGTTCACGCGGCGCGCCCTTGCCCGTGGGCGACTTCTCAACGCGCTGGATAAACACCGTCGTCCCAGGCACCCGCTCGCCCCTCAGCGCCTTGTCCAGCCCGTCCTGTTCCACGATGCAGAACATCAGGTTGCCGGCCTTCTGCAAGCGCGTCTCGATGCGCTCCGCGTCTTCCGCGCTCCGGTGCGGAATCTGGATGTAGAAACGGAACTTGCCGCGCGGACGGATGTCCAACTGCTCCGTGCCACGCGGGTCCACGCGCCGGCGGATGATGTCAATCGTCCGCTGCGTAATGTCGCTCTGCTCCGATGGCGGTATGTTCTCCACGCGGATGCGGTACAGCAGCTCCGTGCCGCCGCTCAAGTCCAGACCGCGCCGGACATGCATCTTGAGAAAGGCCCCCAACAGCAGCAGGACCACCGCCACGCTGATCCCCAGCTTGACGTACAGCCGCGACATCGTTTCCTTGGGCATTACCTTTTCCGTCCTACGGTTGGGTCAAGGGGTCTGAGACCCCGTCTGTCAGCAGCCGCCAGCCCCTCTATTTCTTCTCCTCCGCCGCTTCCTCGCCGTCCTTCAGCACGCTCGAAATCGCCGACCGCCGCATCTTCAGCGTCGTGCCCTTCTGGCTGTCCACCACCAACACCACCGCGTCATCGGACAAGCTCGCCACTTCGCCAAAGATGCCCCCGATCGTCACCACCTTGTCCCCCCGCCGAAGCTGCTCCAGCATCTGCCGCCGCTCCTTGTCCTTCTTCCGCTGCGGCGCGAACATAAAGAAGTACATCACACCGATGATCAGCAACAACGGCAGCATAAAGTCAATCGGGCTCCCGCTCGCGGGAGGCGGCTGCACGTCGGAACTCCCGGGCGCGCCCTTGCCAGCCGTTGTCCCTGTGGGCGCCGCGGCAGGCTGCGCGACCGGCGCCCCGCCCCCCGCGTCCGCAATCACGAAATAGCCCTGCGTCATTCTCTCTCCTCCACAGGGATGGAAAGGATTCTTGACCGAAATTCCTCGAAGCGGCCGCAACGGACCGCCTCGCGTATCTGTTCCACAAGCCGGATATAATACCGGATGTTGTGGATGGTTAGCAAGTGCAGCCCCAGGATTTCATCCGCAACGAATAGATGGCGCAGATAGGCGCGGCTGAACCGCTTGCACGCAGGACAGTCGCAAGCCGCGTCCAGCGGTTCTTCGCTCCGCTCGTGCCTGGCGTTGCGAATCTTCACCCGCCCACCGCTTGTGAACGCCAGCCCGTTCCTCCCCGATCGGGTCGGAATCACGCAGTCAAACATATCCACCCCCCGCGCCACCGCCTCCACGATATCCTCAGGCAGCCCCACGCCCATCAAATACCGCGGCCGATCCTCAGGCAGACGCGGCGTCGTCCACTCCAGCGCCTCCTTCATTAACCCTGGCCCCTCGCCCACCGACAGCCCCCCCACGGCGTAACCGTCCATCCCCAGCCCAGCCAGCCGGTCCGCGCATTCCTCACGCAAATCCCGATACGTCCCGCCCTGCACAATCCCGAATAGCGCCTGGTCGGTCCGCTTGTGCGCCTGCTGGCATCGAGCCGCCCACCCGATGGTCCGCTCCATGGCCCGCCACACCACCTCCCGCTCCGACGGATACGGCGCGCACTCGTCCAACTGCATCGCCACATCCGGCCCCAGGTTGTTCTGAACCTCCATGCACCGTTCCGGCGTCAGAAACACCTCTCTGCCATCCAGATGCGACACAAACGCCACCCCACCCTCCATCACCTTGCGCAAATCCTGCAAAGAAAACACCTGAAACCCCCCGCTGTCCGTCAGAATCGGCCCGTCCCACCCCATGAACTTGTGCAGTCCTCCCAGGTCCCGCACAACCGCGTCCCCCGGCCGCAGCATCAGGTGATACGCGTTCCCCAGCACCATGGACACCCCCAACTCCTTCAGCGTCCACGGAGGGACTGTCTTCACCGTCGCCTGCGTGCCCACCGGCATAAACAGCGGGGTCTCCACAACCCCATGCGCCAGCGTCATCCGCCCCACCCGCGCCCGGCTCCCCGCGTCCCGC
>CAYYEE010000160.1:0-8798 GCA_964470775.1 uncultured Planctomycetota bacterium
CCCCCCTTCCGGCCTGCCCGGCTGACATCGCCCCCGCCGCGATCCCACCCCCTTCCCTTCAAGGAGCCGACCCGTGCGCGTCGCCGCCCTCGAAGTAAGCCATTGGCACACCCCCATGTACCTCAACGCCGTCCGCGACCTGCCCGGCCGCCAGTGGATCGCCGTCTCCGACAAACGCCTCCCCCTAGCCCAGAACGTCGCGGCCAAATACGCCTGCAAAGCCTACGCCTCCTCCGAGCAACTCCTCGACGCCGAGCGGCCAGACTTTGTCTTCATCTTCGGCGAACACGCCGACATGCCCAGCCTCATCTCCCTCGCCATTGACCGCCGCATCCCCTTCTGCGTCGAAAAGCCCGCCGCCCTCAACGCCCCCCAGCTCCGCCCCCTCGCCCAGGCCGCCGAACGCGCCCGCCTCTTCAACGCCTGCTGCTACGTCTACCGCACCGCCCCCCTCGCCCGCCTCCTCCTTCGCTGGCGCGACCAGGGCCGCCTCGGTCCCTGGACAAGCCTCAACTTCAAATACCTCACCGGCCCCCCCCAGCGCTACGCCAAATGGAACTGCCCCTGGGTTCTCGACCCTGCCCGCAGCGGCGGCGGAACAACCATCATCCTCAGCGTCCACTACGTTGACCTCCTCCGCCTCCTCACCGGCGAAGAGATCACCCACGCCTCCGGCCATCTCTCCTCCAACCTCTTCCGCGAGCGCATCGACGACCACAGCCACCTGCTCTTGCGCACCCAAAGCGGCGTCATCAGCCACGTCGAAACCGGCTTCACCGCCGCCGGCCGCCCCGATGACATGGACGCCTTCGAGTTCATGACCGAACACATGGAAATCGCCTTCTCCGGCGCTGCCAACGAACTCCGATGGTGGGACCGCGCCGGCGCCAGCGGCGTCGAGAAACTCCCCGCCGAAGACTCCCGCGCCGTCTTCGTCCAAAGCCTCTTCACCGCCCTCGACTCCGGCGCCCCTCCCCCCGCCACCCTCCGCGACGCCCTCGCCGTCCTCCAAGTTCTCGACCAGGCGAAACGCGGGTCTTCTTGAGCCCCTTGCGCTCATGCGTCCCGTTCCATCAGACCGCCGCGCCACCCCAAACACCCCTGATTCCGCAAGACTGATTTGTCTCGACCGCATCCACCGACGCCGAACCGCCCACCTTGTCCGACATGCGCCTTCCCTCGCTCAGAACACGAAACGCGCCGCACTATGCCTTTCGGTCGGACAGAAGGCAAGAAGCTTCCCATCTTCTTGGGGCAGAGCGGGGCGGACGGAAATCCTTACTTCCAAGACAGAGCAAGGCCGCGCCCATTCGCTGAGCCGATCAAAAGGCAATACGCGCACGACTTCACAACCCCAAAAAGGCTTTTGCAGTCGTGAAATAGATCAGCAGCCCTGTGATGTCCACGATGGTCGTGAGCGCCGGGCTGGCAACCACGGCTGGATCCCATTTCATCTTTGCAGCGCCCAAGGGCAACAGCGCCCCGATTAACGTGGCCGTGATGACCTGAAGGCCAAGAGCTATGGCGATAGCCGCGCCGATTTTGGGCAACGAGTGCCCGGCCGGCATTTCTGAACTTCGAGACAAGAAGAGCACTTTGAGCCAGGAAAGCGATCCAAGGATAACCGCCAAAAGGAAGGCAATCTTGAATTCCTTATAGAGCACCCTGAAGACGTCCCGAGGGAAGATTTCCCCCAGGGCCAAGGCGCGCACGACCACCGTAGCCGACTGACTGCCCGTGTTGCCTCCCGTATCCGCCACCATCGGCATGTAGAGCGCAAGAATCAGCACCTGCGTCAGGGTATCCTCGAAGCTATGAATAATAATGCCGGAAACGAGGCCGAGCGCCGCTAGCCCGACGATCCAGCAGACGCGATTCTTGAAATGCGCCCAAGACGGGGTCTTGAGGTAGGCTCCGGCCGCGTGGCTGCCCGTAATGGCCATGAATTTCTCAATATCCTCTTGGTTTTCCTGCACGAGAACATCCATGGCGTCGTCATGGGTCACGATCCCGATGATCGCCCCCTCGTTATTGACCACGGGCACGGCAAGCAGGTCGTACTTGGATATCATCTGTGCCGCGGTCTCCTGATCGTCCTGCGCGGACACAAAAATGACATCCCGATGCATCAGGTCCTCAACCCGGCTGTCAGGCCTCGCGAGAATCAAGTCCTTGAGCGACACGAAACCGATCAGCTTGCGCGCTTCGTCCACGATGTAAGCGTAGTAGATGGTCTCCTTGTCCGGAGCCGCCACGCGCAGCCTCTCGATGGCTTCCCGCGCCGTGAGCGACGCGGTGAGCGTGGCGTATTCGGTGGTCATGATCGACCCGACCGTGCCCTCCTTGTAGGATGCCAGACGGCGAAGGTCTTCGCGTTCAGCCACGGCCAGGGCCTGCAGAAGGACGTGCTGTTTCTCCTCGGAAATGCGTTTAAGAAGGTCAACGCGGTCATCCGGGGCCATGTGGGTCAGCAGCCGCGCCAGTTCGTCGCGCCGCAACAGATCGAGAAGCGCGGTCTGGACTTCTTCCTCCAGATGCCCGAAAACCTCGGATGCCAGTTCTGGATTAAGAGCCGACAACACCTGCCGGGTCTCGCCGGGGTCCAACGCAGAGATGAACTCAGCGACCGTGGCCGGGTGCGTGGCGGCGCAGAGCTTCTTGAGCGCGTCCATATTGCCCGTCGAGAGCATTTCTCGGAGTTCGGGCACAAGAAGCGGGTTTCTCACCTATCACCTCCTTTGGGCCGCGAAGCAGGGCGCGGCCGGAGGCGTGCCGTCGGTCAGGGGAGAATCGCGACTAGACAGAGCGCCGCCAAGGCCGCACGGATGCGTTGCGGTCTGGGGCTCACTTGGCGCTCGAAACATTGACCGGGGTCGGACGTATCCTTGCGACTGCCGTCCACCTCGTTCACTCTCAACACCCCCAAGAAAGATCAGTGCCTGTCGCAGCCCACGGCGGGGCGACACGGCTTGAGGATTATAAAACATGCGAAAGCAGGCCACAACCATTCGCGACACCCGCCAATCCGGTGACACGTTGCGATCCCGACGTTGGCGGGCTGAGGCGCCATATCCCTGCCGGCGCAGCGCCTCTCAAACGGGCCTCAAAGGTCGTCATGAAACGGAACGCTGGCGAGTTACGGACTGAAGCAAGCCATCCAGCCCAGTCAGCAGACGGTGGGACAAATGGTCCATATAGCTCTCCGCGTCCGAAGAAAGCGGTCCGTATCGGCGAAGCTGCGCGCCCGTCAGCTCCATGATGCTTTCGCGGAAGACGGCGCATCGGCTCCAGATATCCGTGGCCGCGTCGCGTGTGTACTGGGAGAGATTCATGTCCTGCCGCGCTTCCTGAACAACACGACGAAGGCCCGCGCTCCTCTGAAGCAGTTCCTCGCGCTGGGCAGCGTCCAAACTGTTCCTCTCGCGATATAGCGTTCCTTGCCGTTCCCGCCCGCTGGCCCAATCCTCGACAACGCACAGCAACTCGTCCAGCAGCGCGAGAGTAGTCGAAACACCCCGCAGGTGGTTCTCGCTCAAATGGACTGGCTTGTCAGGATGGGTCACGCCGGTCACCGATCAAACGCTGGCCTTGCCCACAGAGCCGTTGTGGCGATAGGCGATAACGCGGACTTTTTCAAGGGTCACCATCCCTTCCTCAATCATCCCGTCAATCTCGGCGACGAACGGTTCCATGCGCTCCGGCTTGTCCACGATCTCAATAATGATGGGCAGGTCTTCCGAAAGCCGCAGGATTTTGGCCATGTGCAGTCTGCTGTCCGCCCCGAAGCCCATTTCGCCGCGCAGAACGGTTGCCCCGGCCATGCCACGCGCGCGGGCCAGTTGGACAATGGCCTCGTACAGCGGCTTGCCATGCCACTGGTCGCTTTCGCCGATGAACACCCGAAGCAGGTCGGCTTCCGAAGGCAGATGCATGGCTGTTCCTCCTAGAGCAAACGCCCAACCGCATGGCCGGTGAACATGAAAACCAAGCCGAGGATATTCTGAAAGGAAAGGTTGCCAAACGCCGCGATCCACTCCGCGTCGCGCAGGAGGGCGTTCGTTTCAAGCATGAACGAGGAGAAGGTGGTGAACGCGCCGAAGAAGCCGACCAAGATGATGGTGCGCATCTCGCCGCTGATACTCAAGCGGCCCTGCGCATAGGCCCAGAACGCCCCAGCAAGGAAACAGCCGGCAAGATTGACGACGGCCGTTCCGCAGGGGAGATCACTGCCGGACGCACGCTGGGCCACTCCTGCCAAGGCATAACGCAGCAACGTTCCGCACGCGCCCGCAATCGCCAATCCGAAATACTTCTGCCACATGGAGTCCTCCTGGCGCGACACCGCCTCTGCCACTCCGTCTGCCCCTGAACCTGAGCAGGAACCCGCTCGCCGGCCGCTGGCCCTAACTGGCTGGGCATTGCCGTAGGAGTCATCAGCCGGACAGGCGGTTGTCGGGGGACTCCATCCCCACGTTCTCCATTATATGCAGCGGCGAACCCAAAGGCAAGCACAGCAATGCCTCGTTTGCAGTTCTTGTGTCTTGCTTTTCCCAGCCGTCCAGGTAAAATAGAACAATGCGGCTCAACGGCCGCCACCCGCGGAGAGGTGGCAGAGTGGCCGAATGCGGCGGCTTGCTAAGCCGTTGTACGTGTAACAGCGTACCCCGGGTTCGAATCCCGGCCTCTCCGCCAGAAAACACTCCGGCCGTCCAGGTCATGCCTGGGCGGCCGGTCGCGTTTCACGGGGACTGTCCGGGAGGAGGCCCAGCGGCCCGCTCTCCGGGCAGGAGAGAAAGCGGCTAGAAGTCCGCCACGTCCTTGTCGTCCAGAGGAATGGCCTCGGCCGGGGCTGGCTTGTTTGTTGTCGCCGTCTTGGCCGCGTGGCGCGCGGCCTGCGGCGCTGGCTTGGCCGCCGCCACAGGCTTGGCCACGTGGCTCACGTTCGCCGCCGTCCTGGCGCCCGCCATGACCGGCGCGCCGTTCCCGTTCGCCTGCGCGCCCGACACGATTCGCGTCAGTTGCCCCACCATGTCGTTCAGCTCCTTCGCCTGCGCGCTCAACTCCTCGCTCGCCGACGCCGACTCCTCCGCGTTCGCCGCCGACGTCTGCGTCACCTTGTCCATCTGCGCCACCGCCGTGTTCACCTGCTCGATCCCTTGCGCCTGCTCCGCGCTCGCCGAACTTACCTCGCCGATCAACTGGCTCGCCTTGTCCACGCTCCGGAAGATCTCCTCCAGAATCCCCGCCACCTCCCCCGACACCGTCACCCCGTTGCTCGCGTTCGCCTGCGACTCCTCGATCAGCGACGCCGTGTTCTTCGCCGCCTCCGCGCTCCGCTGCGCCAGGCTCCGCACTTCCTCCGCCACCACCGCGAACCCCTTGCCCGCCTCGCCCGCGCGCGCCGCCTCCACCGCCGCGTTCAACGCCAGAAGGTTCGTCTGAAACGCAATCTCGTCGATCGTCTTCACGATCTTCGCCGTCTGGTCCGACGACGCCTTGATCTTCTCGATGGCCTGCGCCATGCGGCTCATGGCCTGGCCGCCCTTCTCCGCCGAAGCCTTCGACTCCGCCGTGATCGCGTTCGCCTGCTTGGCGTTGTCCGCGTTCTGCCGCGTAATCGAAGACATCTCCTCCAGCGCCGACGACGTCTCTTCCAGACTCGACGCCAGCTCGCTCGACCCTTCCGCCATCTGCTGGCTCGCCTGCGCCACCTGGCTCGACGCCGCCGAGACCTGATTCGAGCCGTCGCGCAATCCGGCGATCACCTTCTGGATCGGGCCCACGATGCTGCGCGTAATCAACACGGCCAGCGCAACGCCGATCAGCACGCCGCCGACCGTCAAGGCAAGAGCCAGCATGTTCGCCCGAGCCACCACCTTGTCCATGTCCGCACGGATCATGCCGTCCAGCTTCTGGAGCGACGCGACAATCTTTCCGGCCGCCACCGCCATCTCACCGCCGGCCTTGCGGTCCGCCAGAATGCCCGCGTGGTATTTCTCCCCCGCCTGCTCGTACTCGGCCAGCAGCCCGCCGATTTCCCTGGCCGCCGCCTCGAGCTCCGGCAAGCCTTTGCACTCCTCGGACCACTTGGCCAGCCCGTCTCGCCAATCCTTCAGACGGGCCTGGTAGGCGGTCCACTCCGCGTCCGCCGCCGTCACCATCAAATAGACCGCGCTGACGCGGGTGATCAGGAACTTCTGCAACACGTCCCCGTCCAGGCTTCTCGTAATCCCGGTCCACTTCGCGAGGCCCGCCACGTCCTTGGCCTTCTCGCTCTCCTCCCGGCGGGGATCAAGCACGGTCTTCTTGCTCTGGCCGATCAGTTCCGTCACGCGCCAGCCCACTTTGGCCCACGTCCCAAAGGCGTCGTCCTTAGCCTTGCGCGCCGCCACGAGATTGTCGAACGCCGTCTTGTAGGGCTCCGCCGCCTGGGCCGACTCCGTCACGACACCCCTATACGCGTCCGGCAGAGACCCTTCGTTCTGCAGCGCCTTCAACTCCTCGGCAAGCTTGCCGTACGTCTCCCGCCAGTTCTCCTCCGCGGTCTTCTCGCCGCCCGCCATCTTGGCAAAGCCCTTGATCGCGAAGTCGCGCCGGAACGTGGCGCAGTCCCCAACGAGCGAACTGAGCGACGCGCTGCTCGACATATACTTCGAGTACCTGTCCACCTTGGCCAGGCTCGCATAGCCGGAGTAGCCCAGGACCGCCATCAGCGCGACCAGCGCCCCAAAACCCAGACCCATCTTCGAGGAGAGCTTCATTCCCGCTCCTTTCGAGACCTCAGACGCCTGGAGTCGGCAGAGCCCGCGAGAGCGCCGTCAACTCTAAGGCAGGACTGAACGGACCGCCACGCGGCGGAATCCGCGCCAGACACCGTGCGCTCTCCGAGCGCACATGAGAATGCCTGCGCCTGCCGGTTTCTCCCTAGCCGATGGCGCTCTCAAGGGGCTGCCCACTGCCCGCAACCGACCAAGCCTCTGCGGCAAGACCGGAGATCGGGGCCGCTTCCACTCATTAACATCGGCCAATCGTGCCCCCAATGTTATTGCCATCACGGAGCCTTGCACTCGCCAAATCGGCAGTGTGCGAGGTTCGGGCAGGTCGGCAAGACTACGCACCATGCCACCACGACAGCCCGCGCAGCGTCTCACATCCCTCCCAATCGAGTCCAAAAGCCAGGACAAACCCCATTGCCGAAATTGCGCCACGTTCCTGTCTCCGTGGCAAGAAGTGAGACAGGCCGCCCTGCGCCGGGTTTGTCGCATCCCCAAGCTTGGCCTCATGTTGCCCTGAATCCAACCCCAGCGATCTGTGTCCTGCGGCCAAGGGTCGAGTTGCCCCTCTTCCTCAGGGCCGTTTTGCCACGTCAACTACTGAGCAGCCCCTGTGCCGGAAGAACCCCTGCGCCGACGGCGCATGCCCCAGCCACCACAGAGCGACACGCCCGATCGGCGCCGGTCAAACGACCTCGCCTGCCCTGCGGCGCCGCGATCTTAGCCAACCTCCTCGGCCACGAGCTTGGTCAGACGCCCGTCAGCCCCTCGCGCACCGCGAACTTGATCAAGTCCACCGTGTTCTCGAGCCCCAGCTTGGTCATAATCTGCATGCGGTGCGCCGCCGCCGTGCGCTCGCTCACCCCAAGCTGCCGCGCGATCTGCTTTGCCCCCTGACCGTTCACCAGCAACTGAAACACCTCCCGCTCCCGCGCCGTCAGCCCCGACAACTTGGAGTCCTCAGCCAGCGAAAGCTGCCGCAGGTAGTCGCCCACCACAATCCCCGCGATGGACGGACTGAGGAACTTCTGCCCTGCCATCACCGCCTCGATCGCCTTGGCCAGGTCCTCGAACGCGCAACGCTTCAGCAGGTAGGCTGACCCGCCCGCCCGAAACATCTCCACCACGAATCTCTTGTCCGAATGCGCCGACAGCGCGATGATCTTGATCTCCGGCTGCGCCTCCAGGATCTTGCGCGCCGCCTCCACCCCGCTCATGTCCGGCAGCGCCATGTCCATGACAACAACGTCCGGCTTCAGTTCCGCGGCCATGCGCACGGCCGCCGCCCCGTCCGCCGCGCCGCCAGCCACCTCCACGTTCTCCACAGTGGCGAGCATGGACTTCAGACCTTCCAGAAAGATCTCGTGATCATCCACCAGCAGAATTCGCGCCGCCATGGCCGCTCGCTCCTTGAATGCCCTCCGCCGCCGGCGCGGTCAGCACAACAGTTGTGCCCCTGCCGGGACGCGATACAATCCTCACGGTTCCGCCAAGCTGCCGCATCCGCTCGCGGATGCTGAAAAGGCCGAACCCGCCCTTTCCGCCCCGCCTGGGCGCGTCCGCGCCCGCCTCAAAGCCCTTGCCGTCGTCCGCCACCGCCACCCGCACCAGCGCCCCCTCGCGGCCTGCCTCCACCGTGGCCCGCCGCGCGCCCGCGTGCTTGACCACGTTGTTCAACAGCTCGCGCACGCTCTGGTACACGACCACGCGCACGTCCTCAGGCAGCGGCTTGGGCTGGCCGTCGTCCGAGAACGTCACGTCCAGGTTGCCCTTGCGCCGCGCCTGGTCCGCCAGCCACTCCAGCGCCGCCTCCAGCCCCAGTTGATACAGCACCGGCGAACTCAGCTCAAAGGTCAGGCGTTGCGCGTCGTCAATCGCCTCGTCCACCAGCCCCCGCACTTCCTCCAGCCGCTCGCGCCCGGCGCCCGCCTCCGGCGCCGCCGCCAGCTTCATGCTCGCCACGTTCAGCGTCTGGCTGATGCGGTCGTGCAGCTCCGTGGCGATGCGCCGGCGCTCCCGCTCTTC
>CAYYEE010000161.1:0-8786 GCA_964470775.1 uncultured Planctomycetota bacterium
CGCGTGCGACCGGCCGATCTCGCATCCCACGACCACCAGCACGCCATTCCGCCAGCCCTGCCACCCGGCGCGGAGGGGGGCCAGGGTGTTGTGGTCGGCCACTACGACGACGTTAACGCCGGCGGCCCCGGCGTCCGACGTGATCCGCGGCAGCAGCCCAGAGCCGTCGCTGAAGGCGGTGTGGATGTGGCAAGCCGCGATCCACTCGGTGAAAGACGGTGGCGTGGTGGAGGTGAGCGATGTGCTCATGGCGTGGCGGGGCGCCCATCTTGCGCGCCGGGTGAGGTCGCGCGCGTCGCCGGCGTGGCGGGCGGAGTCTGCGGGGGGCGGCGGCGCTTGAGGATGACGATGCGCGGTCCCGGCCCGGCGCTGAACTCGGCGATGCGCTGGAATGGCGCGCTGGACGACCGCGACAGGAGCACGCTGTAGAAGCGGCGCCGGGCCATGAATCCGGCGTAGAAGGGGTGGCCGGGGGCGGGCGGCCGGCCGTTGACAAAGCGATCGCTGCACCACGAGGAGGTGACGGCGTAGTCCACGTCGGCGGAGTCCAGCCACGCCGGGTTGTCAACGGGCATGGGCGACAGGTCGTAGGCCCTGACGCCCTTGACGAATCGTGTCCAGATGGCCATGTCGGCTTCGTGGGTCAGCTGGCTTGCTCTGCGGGCGCCGGCCTCATTTATCCACAGCCTGTCATAGAGATTCGGCATGGCCATGACGTCCGTTCCTACCTTGGCGCCTGCCGGCAGGCGCGCCTGAATCCATCGCTCCGCCGCTCTGCGGTTGTCCGTGCGCAGTTCGTCCCAGGCGAGTTGCGCGGCGTTGGCGGCGGGCAACGCGACGAGCAACGCCACGGCCGAGGCCAGCGCCAGCGGTCTGAGCGAGAACCAGCGGACGAAGTCATGAACGGCGACAGCGCCCAGAGCCAGCAGCGCTGGCCAGACGCCCAGAAGGTAGTACGGCGATTGCTTATTCCACAGGCCGATGACCGCGATGGCGGCGATTACGGGCGTCACGATCACCCATAGCCGGCGCTCGCGCGCCAGGCAAGCCCAGATGATCCCAAGAAGGCCGGCCGCGCCAATGGAGGTCTCGGCGCTTAGGAGGTAGTTGAGGACCCAGACGTAGGGCGGACCGCCGGGGACGAAGTAGTGGCCTGCGGCCATGTGCGCGGAGGTTTGGCGGAATGTGGCCAGCATGACGCGGGGCTGGATGATCCAGGCCGGCGAGCCGGCCGCGAACGCGGCGACGCACACTACAGCGGCGGCGGCCAGCTGGCTGAGCCATCGCACGCTGATCGCGCGGCCGCGGGGCGGCTGGGCCAGCAAGTGCGCCGCGGCCACGGCGAGAGTGATCATGGCGCCATTGTATTTGCACGAGGTGGCCAGGCCGGCGAGCGCGGCCGAACCGAGCAGCCGGCGCCAGCTCGGCGCTTCCAGGTGCCGCAGCGCCAGCAGCAGGCAGGCTGTGGAGAAGAACGCCATGGGGACGTCGGGCAGGGCCCAGCGCGCATAGGAAAGGTGGTTCTGAGAGAGCGCCACGAAAGCCGCGGCGGCTATGCCGGTGGCTGGATCGCGAAGACGCCGGCCCAGCAGGAAGGCGAGGAAGACCGTGGCTGTGTCGAAGGCTACGGTGACGACGCGAAGGGGCTCGATGAGCGGGGCTTGGCCGGTGATAAACAGAATGCCAGCGCCGGCTAGACTGGCGGCGTGGCCAGCGATGATTTGATACACGCTCCACACGCCCAGCGCTGCGGCCTCGATGTAGCTGTAGAGCGTTGGGTAGATCGTGTCCTCGGGAAGGATCGTTCGTTCGCGGAAGAAGCGCGTGATGTTGGCGATGGTGACGCAGGACTCGTCGCCGAACATGGGCACGAAGGCCCCACAAAGCCTGAGGGCCGCGGCGACAAGGAGGGTGAGACAAAGAGGCGCGACCCAGTTTCCACGCTTGGGCGGAAGCGCGGCCGCCGATGGCGGCTGCGTGTCTGCGGCGCAGGGGCGGGGCGCGAGGGGCGTTGATGGTGGCGCGGTGTGTGTCACGACGGGCGCCTGTCTAGATTGAAGTAGCCCATGAAGCTGCCCATGTTGCCGGCGCAACGCAGGATGTTGGCGATGCCGTCGACCGCGAGGCGCATGCGCGGGCTGCGCTGATAGGCTGGGGCGAACTTCCTCCAGACGCCCCAGAGCGGGCGGTAGTTGGCCTTGCGGTTCCACAGATGCAGCTCCAGAAGTCCGTGTCGCCGGAATACCTGGGCCGCGCCGTATTCGGTTCGCATCCACTTGCGGACGAGGGAGAGCAGGGAGCGTCGGGCGCAGTGGTAGATGACGGCGCTGGGCTCGAAGCCGAGCGTCAGGCCGGCGCGCGTGGCCCGGCGGCCGAACTCGAAGTCCTCGGCCGAAACGAGCGCGGGGTCGAACAGCCCCGCAATCTCGAACGCGCGCGGCCGCGCGAAGAGATTGCCTGTGCCGCACCAGTCGGCCTCGAGGAAGTCGGTCTGGCGGAAGTTTACTTGCGAGTCGTAGACTTCGTAGATGTTGGGCCGGGGGGAAAGGACGAACTCGACGTGTCCGGCCACGCGGTCGAGGCCTTTGCTGGTGAGCGTCGAGACGCCGCGCGCGAGCCAGTCCGGGTGCGCCCAGCAGTCGGCGTCAATGAACGCAAGCACGTCCGCGTCCGCGGCTTTGACGCCGGCGTTGCGGGTGGCGCCTGGGGTCTGGTATTGAGTCTGCGACAGGAGTTGGATGCGGGGGTGGCGCTGGATAAGGGCGGCGCTTGCGTCGGTGGAGTTGTTGTCCACCATGATGACGTGGACGCGGTCGGCAGGGTAGGTCTGGCGTCTGAGGGAGTTGATGAGTCTGGGCAGGGTGCGCTCGGCGTTGAAGACGGGCACAATGACCGCGACCCGAGGCTCTGACATGGCCGACCACCATGGGAGGGGAAGCAGGCGCCGCACGCGTGAACCGTGTGGGTACTCTAACGATGTCGGGCGGGTGGGTCAAGTTTGGGCGAAAGGAAGGGCGCAGAGGACGGAAGCGGTGGGAGTGACGCGAGGGCGGAAAGTAGGGGGATGGTTGATGAACACGGCCAAATCGTCCGGCGACTGCGACATTTTTGCGCTTGGGTTGGATGGGTGAATGCGCGCCTCCGAAGGTTTTCGGGCGGGGTCGAACCGTAACTCATGAACTGCTCTAGGGTTGAGTTGCCGGCGGCGGTGTAGCGGGAATGGCCCAGCATTTGCAAAAAGCCCCACGAACGTGGTACTCTTCGTGTCATGGATACTCAGACGATCGTGACCGGGTACGGTCCCATGAACACTTGCTTTCTGATCACACACGACCCTCTTTTGGCTCAGTTGACGGGGGTGAGGGACCTCGTCGCTCAGATGGGCCTTCGCGTTGAGATCCGGCCTCGGCCAGACCTTCGTGGCGCTGGCGAGCGGGACATCCTGGTTGTGGACGCGCGCGGCGAGGCGCGAGACCTTTTGAGTAGAATGTTGGGCGTTTCTCGCGGGGTCCGCGTCCCCGGTCGAGTCCTTGTGATTGTGGACGAGAGGGCTTCTTCGGAACAGCGGGCCGAGTTGCTGGACGCGGGCGTGATGTCGGCGGTGCCGGCCAATCCCGTGCGTCTGGCCAGCTTGCTGGCCCAAGCGATTCGCGACGCGCTTGACGAGCGCTAACCATGCGGGGAGTCATTGAGAAGCGAGCCGTGCTTGGCCTGGGCGCGTTGGTCTGCGCCTTGGGGGGCGTGGCTCTTTTTTTGTTGGCGGCCGGGGCGATGGCCTGGGTGGCTTTGCCGGTGGCGGCGGCCTCCGGGGCGTTGGGCGCTCTGGCGCTGGCGGGGCAGCGGGACGCGGCCAGGCGGCAGCGCCTTACGGAATTGGCGGTCATGGCCGGCGGGCTGGCGCATGAACTGCGCCACCCCATCAACGCCGTTCGCTTTGCGCTGGCGTCTCTGGCGTCGCGCGTGGAGAAGACGGAGCCCTCGGCCGCGCGCGAGGATGCGCTGCGCATTACGCGAGAAGTGCGCGAGGACTTGGTGCGCCTTGAGGAGATCATTGACGCGTTTCTGCGCTATGCCAAGCCTGAGAGCGCGCAGCCGGAACGTGTGGACCTGCGCTCGGTCGTTGAGGCCACGGCGCGATTCCTGAGAGCGGAGATGACGAACCGCGGCTTGGCGCTGCGCGTGGAGAAGCCAGACGTCCCGGTGTGGACGCGGGCGCCGGAGATTCACCTGCGCCACGCGCTGATGAATCTGATCGTCAACGCGGCGGAAGCGTCGAGCGAGGGGGGCGAGATCGTGGTGCGCGTGGAGCGGGCGCGGCGCAAGGCGCGCGTAGAGGTGGAGGACCGTGGAGCCGGCGTGCCGCCGGACAAGGTGGCGCGCATCTTCGAGCCGTTCTTTACGACCAAGGAGTCGGGCGCAGGACTGGGACTGGCCATCTGCCGGCGCCTGGTGACGGACGCGGGGGGGCAGGTGAGCTACCGGCCCGCGTCGCCACGCGGATCGGTGTTTGCTGTGGAGTTGCCGCTGGATCACCGCGAACGCGGCGGCCGCGCGCCGGGCACGCTCGCGGAAACGACCGGACGGCCCGCCGTTTGTCAGGAGAAAGAATGACATCGATCGCTCCGCAAGACAGAGAAGAAATCGGGATTCTGCTGGTCGAGGACGACGAGCGGAGCCGTGTCACGGTGGAGAGGTTTCTGCGCGACGAAGGCTACGACGTATCGAGCGCTCCGGACGCGGAGAAGGCCGCGGAGATGATGGCGGAGAAGTGGCGGCCTGTGGTGATCGTGGATTACCGCCTGCCCGGCAGGGACGGCATCCAGTTCATCGAGGAAACCACGCGCACGAAGCCGGGCACGTCGTGCATTCTCATTACGGCCCACGGCGACGTGCAGAGCGCGGTGCGCGCCATGAAGGCGGGGGCGTTCCAGTTCATCGAGAAGCCGATATCGCCGCCGCAGCTTGTGGACGTCATCCGCGAGGCGTGCGAGAAGGAGCGGCTGGCGATTGAGGTGAAGCGGCTGCGCAAGCAGCTCAACGACCGTTACGGGTTCGAGAACATCATCGGCCGCTCGGACGCCATCCGCAAGGTGTTTGAGACCATTCGTCTGGCCGCGCCGACAAACTCCACGGTGCTGCTCACCGGCGAGTCGGGCACGGGCAAGGAGCTTGTGGCCCGGGCAATCCACCAGAACAGCCCGCGAGCGGGGGGGCCGTTCGTGGCGGTGAACTGCGCGGCTCTGCCCAAGGACCTGGTGGAGAGCGAGCTTTTCGGCCACGAGCAGGGCGCGTACACGGGCGCGTCGCAGGCCCGGCGCGGGTTCTTCGAGGCGGCCGCGCGCGGGACGCTGCTGATCGACGAGGTCGGAGAAATGGCGCTGGGCATCCAGGCCAAGCTGTTGCGCGCGCTGGAGCAGCGCGTCATTACGCGCGTAGGCAGCTCTCGTGAGGTCCCGGTGGACGCGCGCATTGTCGCGGCCAGCAACCGGAACCTTGAGGAGGCGGTGGCCAACGGGGAGTTCCGGGAAGACCTCTTCTACCGTTTGTGCGTCATCCACATTCACCTGCCGCCCCTGCGTCAGCGTCAGGGCGACATTCCCCTTCTCGTGTCGCATTTCCTGGGACAGCTCAACGCGGAGCATGGTCGCCACGTTGAGGAGGTGTCGCCTGAGGCGATGAGAGCGCTGGAGCAGTATGCCTGGCCGGGGAACGTGCGCGAGTTGCGGAACACCCTGGAGTCTTTGATCGTGCTCTCGGGGAAGAGGCGGATCGACCTCAGTGATCTGCCGGACAGAATTCGCGCAGGCGGCAAGCCAGCGACTTTGGCCGCGAACGATGCGGCGGAAGGCCCGCTGGATGGCCCCCTGGCCGACATCGAGAGGCGGGCCATCCTGCGCGCTCTGGAGAAGAGTGGCGGCAACCGAACCAAGGCGGCGCAGATGCTGGATATTGCCGTTCGGACCGTGCAGCGCAAGATGTCGGAGTATGGGCTGGAGTAGCCGTGGCGGTGGGGCGCGGGGACGCAGATGCCCTTCCGGCTGCACCGAGCAGCCAGAAGGGCATGACGCTTATTTATCTTCTTTTGGCCGCCATCGGCGTCGGAATCGGTGCGGTATCAACATCGGTTCCGGACCCCTCGCGCATCCCCCGGTCCCGATCTTCATAGCGATCCCGGCGCCGATTGTGCTTGCCAACATGGGATCGAACGCTCTGCGGAAGCGAGGAATCCCCGAAGCGCAAGCGCCCGATCAGCCGTAGCGGGGTTGCAAAAGCGGTGTGGGCGGTCTATCTTGGACATGTGTTCCGGTTCCTTTAGCCTGACCGGGGAGTCTGGTTTTTGGCGTGGGAGCGGCATGAACATGCGCTTGAGCATTTTGGGGTTGTTGTTGGGGCTGGCCGCTGCGGTCTGCGGGTGCGACGCGCCCGGACCTTCGCCGTGGGAAGAACATGGCCGGCCTACACTTAAGGACGAGGCGACCATGTACGAGAGCCCTGCTTCGGCGGGGGATGAGCTTGTGTCGCTGTCGGCGGCGACGGCGCGGCCCTCGGAGAAGGAAGCGGAGCTGAACAACCCCTTCCAAATCAAGAAGGCGGTCAAGCCGAGCCGGGTGCAGATTATATTGGACGGACAGAAGATGACGGCTTCGGAAAGCGGCGAGTGGTGGGAGATCAAGGAGCCTGTCGCCGCGGACCCGATGATGTCTTTCACTACTGACCTGAGCGGCGCATTGCGCGTGAACCTGGCGTTGTGGCCATGCAACGAGGATGGCAGCTTCTCCAGCGCGAAAGGGTACTCGCTGGCGGACCCGACAGGGAAGGCGCTGCAGGCGGGCAAGCCGTTCTGCCTGTCCGCGCCCGATGGGTGCCTGATCGTGGGGGAGGGCAGCGAGGAGCGCATTCCGTTGAAGTCGGGCCAGCGATATATGGTGCGGCTGCGCGTGGCCTCTGTGACCACCGAAGAGTCGGTGACGCTTATGTTCCGGGTTCGCTGACACCGGTCTGGCCGGGTGGATGGGCGCCGGTGTGGCGTCCATTTTTTCGCTTGCATTCGGCCGCGGTTTTTAGTATTATTTATACCGTATCACGTCAGAGAGCGGGTGTAGCTCAGTTGGTAGAGCAC
Source organism: uncultured Planctomycetota bacterium (assembly GCA_964470775.1). Lineage (GTDB taxonomy): Bacteria > Planctomycetota > Brocadiia > CAIUPP01 > CAYYEE01 > CAYYEE01. Next base: position 7,121 of record CAYYEE010000161.1, read on the forward strand.
GACGTTGCCAACGTCGTTGTCGTGGGTTCGAGTCCCATCACCCGCTCCATTTTTTTGTGTGACCGCCTTGTCGTGGGCGAGTGGGGTGGTTCAGGAGCAAGCTGTTGGCAACCGCAACCGTTGAAGACATTGGCCCCTGCAAGAAACTCTTGAAGATCGCCGTTCCCGCCGCGGACGTTGCGGGGAAGATCAACGAGGAATTTGAGAAGCTGCGGGAATCCGTGACCGTGGACGGTTTTCGCAAGGGTCGTGTTCCCCGCAAGCTGATCGAGAAGCGTTTTGGCGAGAAGGTCGTGGACGAGGTCAAAGAGGCCGTGATGGCTGAGGCCTGTGAGGGCGCCCTGAATGAGCACGGGCTGTCCCTTATCGGCGAGCCGAGCTTTGACAAGATCGACTACAAGGAAGGTTCAGACCTTACCTTTGAAGTGACGGTGGAAGTGAAGCCGCAGTTTGATCTGCCCGAATACAAGGGTTTGAAGGTCAAGCGCAAGTCGGCCGATGTGACGGACGCGGACCTGGCGGCCGGGCTGGAGAGGCTTCGCGCGCGTCGCGCCACGTTGAAGCCGGCGCAAGGGGCGGAAGTCGAGGCTTCTGATTTCGTGGTGGCGGACTGGAAGGCGGAGTGCGAGTCGGAGGAAGTGGCCAACGAGACCGGCGCGCGCATCAGCGCCCAGACGCGCAGCTTGGGGTCGATCGAGGTCAAGGGTCTGATGGACGCTTTGCGCGGAGCCCGCGAGGGCGAGTCGCGCACGGCGGAAGTGATATTTCCCGAAGATCATCCGATTGAGAAGGTCCGCGGCAAGACCGGCAAGGCCACGGTGGTCGTGAAGCAGATTCTGCGGCCCGTGCTGCCCGAGTTGAACGATGAGTTCGCCAAGGCGTTGGATTTTGAGACGCTGGACGAGCTGAAGGCCGTTGTCAGGGGCCAGTTGCAGGCGCGCAAGGAGCGCGAGGTGGAGGAAGACGTTCAGAACCAGATCACCGCGCTGCTGCTCGATCAGGTCAAGATTGAGCTTCCCGAGGGGCTCGTGAAGCGCCAGGCTCGTGATTACCTTGTCCGTCACCAGCTCCGCATGCGCTATCAGGGCGTGCCAGAGGAGGAGATCGAGGACAGGCTGGCTGAGTTGCAGGCTGCCTCGGAAGAGGCGGCCCAGCGGGAGTTCAAGATATACTTTCTGTTCGAGAAGATCGCGGAGAAGGAAAAGATCTTCGTGACGGAAAACGACGTTGAGAACCGGATTGCGCAGCTGGCCAACAGCTACCGGATGAGCGTACAGCGCATGGCCAAGCAGATTGATGAGCAGGGGGCTCTGCCGCAGCTGCGCATCCAGATGCGTGAAGAACAGGTGATGGCTTTGCTGGTCAAGAACGCGGAGATCCAGGGCGCGGCGTGATGAACATACGAGATGTCGTGGGCGAATACGCGTGGCGCATGGAGCGGCGGGCGGAGCAGGAGCGTGGGGCGTTCTTGCCGACGGTGGTGGAGAGGACGGGGCGCGGGGAACGCGCGTACGACCTTTTCAGCCGTCTTCTTGAGGACAGGATTGTCTTTCTGGGTTCAGTCATTGACGACGTGGACGCGAACCTGATCGTGGCGCAACTCCTGTACCTTCAGAGCAAGAACAAGAACGCCGATATCAATATGTATGTGAACTCGCTCGGCGGG
>CAYYEE010000162.1:0-8781 GCA_964470775.1 uncultured Planctomycetota bacterium
GGGGCCATGACCCGGGCGGTCGAGCTGTTCGCGGCCGAGCGGCGCGGCGAGCTGGCCGGGCCGGTCGAAGCTTTGTGCGAAGCGTGGGTGGAAGCCGCGCACATCCATTTCGAGCGCTATCTGGCCGGGGAGATCCCCCATCACGAAAGCCGCGTGGCGGCCATGCGCGACCTTTTTGGCCGCCAGGGGCGGCGGCTGAACCAGGCCGAAGCCGAAGCGGCCGCGATCCAGTACGCGCGTCTCTATGAGGCCAGCTTCCGCCTTATGCCCGACGCGCGCGCGTGTCTGGACGCGCTGGCGGACGTGGGCATGGGCGTCATCAGCAACGGCGACGGCCCCACCCAGCGCAGCAAGCTGGCCCGCACCGGCGCGTTGAGCCGGTTCGACCCGGTCATCATCTCGGGCGAAGTCGGCGTGGTGAAGCCGGCGCCGGAAATCTTCCTTATGGCTTGCCGCGCCGCCAAACGGCGGCCGGCGCAGTGCGTCTACGTGGGCGACCGGCTGGACACGGACGCCCGCGCGGCCGCGGCCGCCGGAATGCGCGGCGTGTGGCTGGACCGCAAAGGCGGCGGCGCGGCCGAGGACGTGGAGGTCATCCGCAGCCTGGCGGAGCTGCCGGCCTTGGTGTTGGGCAGCGCCTCCACCGTGGGAGAGACGGCATGACCGCGCGCGAGAGGATGCTGGCCGTCTTGCGCGGCGAACCCGCCGACCGCATGCCCTGGGCGCCCCGGCTCGACCTCTGGCACAAAGCCAACAAGCAAGCCGGCGCGCTGCCCCGCGGATTTGAGAACGCCGGCCTCATGGACATCACCGACGCCTTCGGCATGGGTTTTCACGCCATTGTCCCCGACTTCCGCGACCTCCGCGGACCCGAGGACGACCAGGACCGGGGCCTGGGCGTGTACAACCTGCGCTCCATGCCCTATCAGACCGTGTTCCACAACGTGCGCCGCTCGCGCCGGGAGGAGGGCGACCGGACCATCGTCGAGTACGAGACGCCCCACGGCGCGGTCTCCACCGTCACCGTCTATGACGACGCCATGCGCAAGGCCGGCGTCAGCATTACCCACATCGAACGCCACGCCATCCAGGACGTCAAGGACTTCAAGGCCGTGGGCTTCCTCTTCGAGAACGCCGAAGCCGTGCCCCAGTACGAGGGCTACGCGGCCTTCGCGCGCAGCGTAGGGGAACGCGGCTTGGCCGCCGCGTTCGTGAGCCTGGCCGCGTCGCCGGTCCACCTGATGCAGCGCGAGTTGATGCCCCTGGACCAGTTCTTCTACGCCATGCATGACGCGCCCGACGAGATGGCCGAGGCGGCGGAGAGGATCGGCGCCTATTGGCGCAAGGTGATGTCCGTCGTGGCGGGCTGCCCGGCGGAGGTCGTGTTCGTCGGCGCCAACTACGACGCCGCCGTCACCCCCCCGCCCTTCTTCGACCGCCACATCCGGCCCTGGCTGCGCGAGTGGGCCGACCTGCTCCACAGCCGCGGCAAGCGCCTGCTCACGCACACCGACGGCGAGAACACCGGCCTGCTGCAGCTCTATCTGGCCTCCGGCGTCGACATCGCCGATTCCATCTGCCCCAAGCCCATGACCCGGCTTTCGCTGCGCCAGGTCCGCGAGGTTTTTGACGGCCGCATCACGATCATGGGCGGCGTGCCGTCCGTGTCGCTGCTCGAAGCGTCCATGTCCGACCGCGAGTTCGACCGGTTCCTGGACGCGTTCTTCCAGGACCTCGGCGCCGGCGACCACCTCATTCTGGGTGTTTCGGATACCACGCCGCCTGGCGCGAAGTGGGAAAGGCTGGTGGAGATCGGACGGCGCGTGGAGGCGTTTGGGCCCATCGGCGCTGGGGGCCAGAAGGGGAGGTGAGCGATGCCGGGGACGTCCTGCCAGGAGTTGCGCAAGGCGGCCAGAGGACTCATCGCGCCGCTGCTGACCATGACCGGGCCGGGCCGGACGCTGGATGAGCGGGCGCAGAACGCCCTGGTGGACATGGTGGCGCCGCACGTGGACGTGGTTTTTGTGGCCAGCGCCTCCACGGGGTTCGGCCCGCTGCTGCACACCGAAGAGAAGATGCGCCTGGTGGAGCTTGTGGCCAAGCGCTTGGCCAAGCAGGGCGTGGCCAAGCCGGTGCTCGCGGGGGTGTCGGGCTTTTCCGCCGAGGAAGCGGCGGCGCAGGCCAGGGCGTTGCGCCAGGCGGGCGCCTGGGCCGTGGCCGTGTGCGCGCCGTGCTTCTATCCGCTTGAGCAGGAAGAGCTGGTGGATTTCTTCGTCACCGTGGCCGTGGAATCCGGCGGCGCGGGCGTGGTGGTCGAGAACGCGCCCCACGTGACGGGCAACAACCTCGCCCCGCCGGCCGCGGCCGAGGTCCTGCGCCGGGTCGGCGGCTGCTTCGCGTGGATCGAGTGCTGCGGCGAACGCGAGCAGTTCGTGGAGTTGTCCGGACTCATGGAACGCACCAACCTGATTCAGGGGTCGGAGGCCTTGCTGCTCGATACGCTGACGCACGGCGTCAGCGGGTGCGCGCCGCTGGGGGTGAACGTGCTGCCGTTGCTGTTCCGCGAGTTCGTGGATCGGCGCGACGACCTGGACGCGGTGGAGGCGCTGCACAAGGAGATCGCGGCCTTGCGCCGGGACGTGTACGGCTCGCCCCGCATGTCCCAGGAGATCAGCGGCGCCATGACCGCGCTGCAGACCATGGGCATCGGCCACGGGCCGCGGCGCCCGTTCCTGCCCATGGTGGCGCTGGTCAATGGCCGGTCCGCGGCTGCGCGCATCGCGCCCACGCTGCACCATCTGCGCCGCCACGTGCCCGAAGAGTTCCGCCATCGCGTTCCGGAGTGGGTCCCGCCGGAAGAGACCTGACCCATCCAAGGAGCGCGTCGGCGGGGACATGTTGCGGAAGCCCGCCAACGGCGGAATCGCAACGCATCCCCGGAACAAGGAGCGCGGACATGGCCAGGGCGTTCATCGGTCTGGGCGCCAACATCGGCAACCGGCAGAAGGCGCTGCGCGACGCGTTGCGCGCGCTGGACCACACGCCCGGCGTCGTGGTGGCGGCCCAGAGTTCGTTTTACTCCACGGCGCCCGTGGGCGGCCCGCCCCAGCCCGACTACCTCAACGCGGCCGCCGAGCTGTTCACCAGCCTCGGGCCGCTGCAACTCCTTCACGCGCTGCTGGGTCTGGAGGCGGGCTTGGGCCGCGTCCGAGCCGAGCGTTGGGGACCCAGGGTTATAGACCTGGACCTGCTGCTCTACGAGGACTTGATCGTGGACCTGCCGGACCTGGTCCTGCCTCATCCGCGCATGGCCGAGCGCCTCTTTGTGCTCGAACCGCTCGCCGAGATCGCGCCCGACGCCATTCATCCGGTCCTGCGGCGGACAGTGGGCGAGCTGCTGGCGGCGCGGCGCCGCCCCGCGAAGTGACGCCCGCGGCGTGTCCGGCCTGTCCCACGCGGCCCCCCTCACGCCCCGGGCGCGATGAAGTGCGTCAAACCGTGGCGCACCATCATGACCGCGATGGCCGCAAGCAAGAGGCTGGCGATCTTGGACACGGTCTTGGCTCCTGCCTTGCCCAGGACGCGATGGATGCGGGGCGCGAGACTGAGCAGCGCGCCCGTCAGCGCCACGTTGACCATAATGGCCGCTCCGGCCGGCGCGTAGCCGTACCGCTGCTGCAGCAGCAGCGACGTCGTCAGCACCGCCGGGCCGCAGATGAGGGGCACGCCCAGCGGCACCGCCCCCAGGCTCTCGGGGTCCACGGCGCGCTGGGGTTTCTCCGACGACAGAATGTCGCTGAACGCGATGCCGAACAGCAGGATGCCGCCCGCGATCATGAAATCGTGCACCGTGATGCCCAGCAGGCTCAAGACCGCCTGGCCCAGCACGAGGAACCCGATGGCCACTCCGGCCGCGGTCAGGATCGATTGGAGGATAATGCGCCGCAGGTCGCGGTCTTTCACGCCTTCGGTCAGCGCCAGGAACAGCGGCAGCAGGCCGATGGCGTCCACGGCCACGAAGAGCGGCACGAAGCACAGCCAGAAGCGGGTCATGCGTCCTCCAAGACGGATGGCTGCGGCGGCGAGGCGCGGCCTCGGCCGCGCCGTCAGAGAATCAGGGGCTTGGCTTGGTCTTGAGCGCCGGCAGGTCGCGCCACTCGGCGGCGCACTGGGCCGCGACGTCGGCCAAGGCTTTGGACAGGGCCTGGGCTATGTTGGCGGGGCTGTAGGCCGTGTTGGCGGGCAGCTCGACGGACTTGCGCATGACGCGGAACCAGACGTAGCCGCCCGCGCGGCGCCACCGCAGGCCTACGGCCAGAGCCAAGGTGGCTGGGCCGTTCTGTCGCTGCTCCAGGGCCAGGATGCGGCCCTCGATGGTGACATCGGCGTCCGCGTCCACGTCCGGCGGGATGACCTGCCCGAAGACGCCCTGCGACTCGATGGCCGCGAAGAAGGCGGCGCTCACCGCCTCCTCGGGCGATCCGGCCCAGCGGTTGAACTCGTCATAGGTGAGCTCCACGTCGCTGAGGCGGAATGTGAGCGGGACGGGGCACGCGGCGATGGCCGTGAAGCGCTGCACGCGCGCGGTGAGCGGCAGCGCGGCGCCGCCCGGCGCGGCCGGCTTTTGCGGCGCGGCCAGCGTGTAGTAGCGGGTGGGCGTGTAGGGACCCGGCGAGATGCAGGCGGAGCAGAGCAGCGCGGCCAGTGCGCCGGCGGTCAGAGCCGCGGGCGGGGACAGGAGGCGGTTCATTGGCGGGTTTCCTTTCGTGGGCGCTCAACGGCCGGGGGGATTGGGCGGGGCGGGCCGGCCGGTCAGGAAGGAATTGGGGTAGCGTTCGGCGTAGTCAAAGAGGCGCTGCGCCGCGCGCAGCGTGGTCTCGAGCTGGCGCAGAGCCAGGCGCGTGTCCTCGCGCAGGGCGGCCAGACGCGCGGCCGCTTCGCCAGCCTTGTCCAGGGCTTCGCGGGCCGACGCGGCCAGGTTGCGGATCCCGGCCTCGTCCACGGCTTTGCTGATCTTGGCCAGGAGCTGGCGCGCGTCCTCGATGGCCGGCGCGGCCTGCTCGTCCAACTTTTGGGCCAGTGACCGCAGGGCCAGGATGACCTGCCGGGCATCCTTCACCGTGGCCGTCAGTTCGCCCGCGGCCAGGGCTTCATTGAGGCGCGCCGTGGCGCCGCGGATGTTTTCGGCCGCGCCTTTCACCTCCACCGCGATCTCGCTCACGCGCGCGCCCACCTCCTTGGCGTTGACCTCGGCCAGGAGTTCGTTGGCGCTGTCGAGCAGCTTCTTGAGCCGGTCGGCGATACCTTCGTAATCCAGCGCCGCCAGCCGGTTTACCGCGGTCGTGACGTCCGCTTGCAGGGTCTTGATGGCGGAAGGGATGCTGGGGATGAAGATACGGCGGGAGGGGAAGGGCATCTTGGGGACGGGGAACTTCTGCGGGTCCACGGACTCGATTTCGAGGTACTTGAGCCCGGTGATGCCTACCATCCCGAGTTGGACGCGCGCGCCCTCGTCCACCAGTTTCTGGATGAACTCGGCCCGGCGGTTGCTGGGGATGGGGCGCATGTTCTCGTCCACAAAGACGTGGCTGAGGAACTCGAAGTCCACGGCCACGAACCCGGCCGTGGGCGTGATGTGGATGCGGCTGACGCGGCCGACGGGCACGCCGCGGTACTTGACCGACGCGCCCTCTTCGAGGCCCTGGACCGATTCCGTGAAGTAGGTGACGAGACCCGTGGAATCCTGGAAGTAGCGGCCCGCGCCCAGGGCGGTGATGGCGACGATGGCGATGGCGGCGCCGCCCGAGACGAACAGGCCGAGTTTGAACTTGCTCACTTCGGATGGCATGGAGCCGTCTCCTGCTGGGTCAGACGTGGCCGCCGGCGGGGCCGGCCTGTCGGCGGAAGAAGTCGCGCACCCACGGGTCTTCGTGGGTGTCGCGCAACTCCAGCGGTTTGCCTTCGGCGGCGATCTTCTTCTTGCGGCTGTCGAGCATGATGACGCGATCGGCGATGGTGTAGATGCTGGGCAGCTCGTGCGTCACCACAACCATGGTCGTGCCCAGGCTGGCGCGCAGTTTGAGCAGGAGCTGGTCGAGCCCCGCGGACGTGACCGGGTCGAGGCCGGCGCTGGGTTCGTCGAAGAACAGGATGTCCGGGTCCAGGGCCATGGCCCGGGCCAGGCCCGCGCGCTTCTTCATGCCGCCGCTGATTTCGGACGGGAGATGGTGCTCAAAGCCGTTGAGCCCCACCATCTGGAGCTTCATGCGGACGATGAGCGCGATGATCTCCGGCGGCAGCGTCGTGTGTTCTTTGAGAGGAAGGGCCACGTTCTCGCCCACGGACATGGAGCCGAACAGGCCGCTGCCCTGGAAGAGCACGCCGAACGTGCGGAGGATCTGGATGCGCTCGGCGCCGTCGGCCTTGGCCAAGTCCTGTCCGTTGATGAGGATGCGCCCGCCCGCCGGCTTGTACAGGCCGATCATGTGTTTGAGCAGGGTGCTCTTGCCGCAGCCGCTCCCGCCCAGCACGACGAAGATTTCGCCGCGCCGCACCTGGAAGTTGATGTGGTCCAGGATGAGCGCCTCGCCGTAGCGCGCGGTGAAATCCTCGACTTGGATGATGGGCTCGGTCATGGCTCAGAGCCCCAGGTAGTGGTAGACGACGGCGAACACGGCTTCGACGCACACGATGAGGAACAAGCCGCTGACCACGGCGGACGTCGTGACTTCGCCGACGGCCTGCGGGCCCTGGCGCGTCTGGAACCCGCGCAGACACCCGATGCCGCCGATGAGGACGGCGAAGACGAGACACTTGACCAGGCCGCTCGCGATGCGCCACACCGTCAGAATCTGCACCGTGCGCTGCACATAGATGGGCGCGGAAAGGCCCATGCCGAACACGCCGATGAAGAAGCCCCCCGCGATGCCGGCGAGGTTCGCGAACAGGACCAGGATGGGCATCATCGTCAGGAGCGCCAGCATCTTGGGCACGATGAGGAACCGGGCCCGCTCCAGCCCCATGGTGTCGAGCGCGTCCACTTCCTCGGCGATCTTCATGGCGCCGATCTCGGACGCAAAGGCCGACCCCGACCGCCCCGCGCAGAGGATGGCGATCATCAGGGGGCCGAAGACGCGCACCATGCCATAGGCCACCAGGTCGGCGATGAACACGTCCGCCCCGTACTGGTGCGACTGCATGAAGCCCAGGAACGCCAGGATGAACCCCACGAGAAAGCTGATGAGGGCGGAAATGGGCAGGGCGTCCGCGCCCACGCGGTTCATGTAGTACAGGGTGTCGCGCCAGCGCACGCGCGTAGGATGGCGCAAGGCGCTGGCCAGGCCGAAGGTGATCTCGCCTACGAACACGAGCATGGCGTAAACGTCCGCCAGGATCCGGCTGGCGGCCCCGCCGATCGCCTCGAAGACTCCTTCGCGCTTCCACCACCGGCACAGGGGGTCGAGGTCGTCTTCGCGGATCAACGACAGAAGCGACTGCAAGTTCTGGGGCACGCCCTTGACCTCGACCTCCAGGCCCTTCTCGCGGGCCTGGCGCTTGACGAAGAGCAGGTAGGCCGCGGCCGACGTGTCGGCGGAACAAGTCTGCGCCATGTCCAGGGTGAGGCGCTTGGCGCCGGGACGGGCCAGCGCGGCCTGCGTCTGCGGCCAGATGGCCCGCAGCGTGTTCTTGTTCAGGGGGCCGGACACGGCCAGCGTGGCCGCGCCATCGCTGGTCTCGATCCGCAGTTCGGGCTTCGTTTGCGCGGGCATATCCTCCCCCGGTTCTGGCGGCCTTGGCCGGCGCCGCAAGATTGGCGTATAGCGTATCCGACGCCGACTTGCGCGGCAAGGGGGGGGGACGCTTTCGAGCCAGTTGCGTCGTGGCTGTTTCGGGGCGCCCAAACGCGCGGTTCGCGAGTTACGGCCGGCGCCGGGGCGGGCATGGGTGTCGAAGCGACGCGAAACGGGATCGTGCGACGATACCGGCCACGATACCGAGGCCGACGGAGACCGCGAGCAGGCGGATGCGCGGCAAGCCTGGACGGCCTTCGTTTTCGCCAAATTGACACGCCTGGAGGCGCTGGATACAATGGCCTTTTTGGTGTTCTGCGGGCGCCAGCGGCGCGCGGGGCAGCTCTGGATCCCGCGGCGGGGCTGGCGGCCCGGTGGCGCGGCGTTAAAGGAGTCCCCATGGATCCGGTACGGGTTGGCTTGGTCGGTGTAGGCGGGTATGGCAGAACTTACTACAACTCTATCATGAAGCTGACGCAGGAAGGCATCATGAAGATGGGCGCCGCGGTGATCCGCAGCCGGGCCAAGTACGCGGAGCAAGTGGCGGAGCTGGAGAAGGCCGGCGTGCCGATCCGCGAGACGATGACGGAGATGATTGAGAAGGACGGCAAGAACCTGGACCTGATCGCCATCCCCACCGGCATCAACACGCATCACACGCTCATGATCGAGGCGTCGAACGCGGGTTTCAACTGCGTCCTCGAGAAGCCGCCTACGTCCACGATCCAGTATATGGACGACATGCTGGCGGCGCTGAAGCGCAACAAGACCTGGTGCCAGGTGGGCTTCCAGAGCCAGAGCCGCAAAGACACGGTGATGGGGCTGAAGCGGCTGATCTGCGACGGCAAGCTGGGACGCATCCGCGAGGTGGCCGTGCGGGCCACGTGGCAGAGGGCGGAGTCGTACTACGCGCGCAACCCCTGGGCCGGCAAGTTCAAGGACGGCGACGTCTACGTGCTGGACGGCACCATTAATAACCCGCTGGCCCACC
>CAYYEE010000163.1:0-8780 GCA_964470775.1 uncultured Planctomycetota bacterium
GGAGGCGGGTCAGGCTACTTCAGCGGGCTGGCGGCGTTGGAGCTTTTTGCGCGTGTCGGCGTCGAGAATGGCCTTGCGGACGCGGATGCTTTTGGGGGTGACCTCGACGAGCTCGTCGTCGGCGATCCACTCGAGGGCCTGGTCGAGGGACATGCGGCGGGGGGCGTTGAGGGTGACCGTGGCCTCTTTGTTGGATTGGCGGTGGTTGGTTAGCTTTTTGGTCTTGGTGGGGTTGCATGGCATGTCGCCGGGGCGGCTGTTTTCGCCAACGATTTGTCCGGCGTAGACGCGCTCGGTGGGGGAGACGAAGAGGACCGTGCGCTCTTGCAGGCTCTCGATCTGATAGGCGGTGGCGGGACCGGTTTCCATGCTGACGAGGGAGCCGCGGCTGCGGCCGGGCATGTCGCCGCGCCAGGCGCCGTAGCCGCTGAAGCGGGAGGACATGACGCCGAGGCCGCGGGTGTCGGTGAGGAACTCGGAGCGGAAGCCGATGAGGCCGCGGGTGGGGATGGTAAACTCCATGCGCAGAAGGCCGGAGCCGGCGTTGTGCATCGAGGTCATCTCGGCTTTGCGGCGGGAGAGTTTCTCGATGATGACGCCCTGGTACTCGTCAGGGGCGTCGATGACGAGGGTCTCGATGGGTTCGAGGAGGCGGCCGTCTTCGCGGCGGGTGATGACTTCGGGGCGGGAGACGCAGAGCTCGACGCCTTCGCGGCGCATTTCTTCGATGAGGATGGCGAGGTGGAGTTCGCCGCGGCCGGAGACTTTGATGCGGTCGGCGAGGCCGAGGTCTTCGACGCGCAGAGCGACGTTGGTGTTGAGCTCGCGGTTGAGGCGGTCGCGGATCTGGCGCATGGTGATGGCTTTGCCTTCCTGTCCGGAGAAGGGGCCGTTGTTGGCCATGAGGAAGATGGAGACCGTGGGCTCTTCGATTTCGAGGGGCGGGAGGGTGGCGTCTTCGTGGCCGGGCGCGGAGAGGGTGTCGCCGATGTTGATGTCTTCGGCGCCGCCGACCCAGCAGATGTCGCCGGCGCTGACCTCTTCGACGGGCGTGCGCTCGATGCCCTTGGTGACCCAAAGGTGGAGGAGGCGCTCGGGGTGGCTGCCGCAGGGCTCCCACCCGGCGGAGCGGACGCCCGGCTGCTTCCAGCGCGAACAGAGGCGGACGGCTTCGTCGCCGGCCTTGAGGCGCCCGCGCAGAACGCGGCCGCAGCCGATGCGGCCGATGTAGTCGCTCCAGGCGAGGGAGGAGACTTGCATGAGGAAGGGACCGTCCTGGTCCACGTTGGGCGGGGGGACGTGGTCAACGATGGTTTCGAACAGGGCTTCCATGCCGTCCTGGGGGCCGCCGTTGGGCTTGCGCGACAGCCAGCCGTTGAGGCCGCTGCCGTAGAGGACGGGGAACTCGGCCTGGTGATCGTCGGCGCCGAGCTCGATGAAGAGGTCGAGGGTCTGGTCGAGCGTCATCTCGGTGCGGGCGGTGGGGCGGTCGACCTTGTTGATGATGACGATGGGCCGCAGGCCGAGGCGCAGGGCGCGCATGAGGACGTAGCGGGTCTGGGGCATGGGGCCTTCGTTGGCGTCCACGAGCAGGAGCTCGGAATCGACCATGGAGAGGACGCGCTCGACTTCGCCGGAGAAGTCGGCGTGGCCGGGGGTGTCGACGATGTTGATGAGATAGTCTTTCCAGTGGACGGAGCAGTGCTTGGCGCGGATGGTGATGCCGCGCTCGCGCTCGAGTTCGTAGCTGTCCATGACGCGCTCGGCGACGCGCTGGTTTTCGCGGAAGGCGTGGGCGGCGCGGAAGACGGAGTCAATGAGGGTGGTCTTGCCGTGGTCAATGTGGGCGATAATGGCGACGTTGCGAATGTGATCCACTGGGGTCATGGCCAGCCTGCTCTTAGGAATCGGCGCGCCCGTGCGCGGGCGGAGGTGTGAGTCCGCGTGCGAAAGAACCGGCGCCCCTTCGGCGCGATCTACAGATACATGAGTATACCAGATTTGCTGCTGAGGACAAGGATTTTCGCGGGCCGCGGACAGGACGGCGGGGCAAGACGGGGCGACATGGGGAGGAGAGAGGGAGAGAACGTGGCTGGCGGCGCAGGAGACGCGAATGACGCCGGCCGTGTGTCAGGCGCGGCCAGCTGGTTCCCAGGGGCGAGCGCTGAGGGCCAGGGGGAAGGGGTCGCCGCCATCGCGCAGGCACGGGCCGGCGCTTTTTCGCAGGATGAGCGTGGCTTGGACTTCGCGCTTTTCCACAGGCTGCCACCCGTGGATGATCCGTTCCAGGAGCATCTCCGCGGCGACGCGGCCCAGCTCAATGTTCGGCTCGGCGAAGGTGGTGAGGAAGGGCTGCTTGAGCGGCCAGGAGGTGTCGTCGAACCCGATGACGGAGACGTCGCGGCCGATCTCGAGCCCCTTTTCCACAAGGGCCTGGCATGCGCCGTTGGCCAGGTAGTCGCGCGCGGCCACGAGGGCGGTTGGGGCGGGGTTGTCGCGCAGATAGTCGCGCACGCGGACATAGGCGCTGACTGCGTCTGGGTCCTGGCAGACGACGACGCGCGACGCGTCAAAGGGGATGCCGGCGTCGGCGAGTCCGTTCTGGTAGCCCTTGAGGGCCATGCCATAGAAGTATTGGTCCGCCGGGCGGATGAGCAGGGCGATGCGGCGATGCCCCAGGGCGGCCAGCATGTGCACGGCGGTCTGCGTGGTTTTGCAGTGGTCCACCCACGTGCCGCTAACGCGCAGGTCCTTTTCCAGGTTGGGCACGACGCAGGGGAAGCGCCGGCGCTCCAACTCGAGGATCAGCGAGTCCATGCCGATCGAGTCATGGCAGAGGACGCCGGCGTAGGTCTTGATGATCTCGTCGGCGTTGAAGGAGTCTGGCTGTTCGGTTGGGACGAGGGTGAAGTGCTGATGCGCCTGTACGAGCGCCTGTTGCATCCCTTGCAGCGCTTGGAGGTTGTGCGTTTTGGCGTGGCCGGAGGCGGGGACCATGATGGCGACGGCGCCTTGGGCCGTTCGCTCGGCGAGGGGCAGGACCCGTGTTCCCCGCCCCGGGGCGCGGTCCAAGAGGCCGGACTGCTCCAATTCCGTCAGGGCGCGGGAGACGTCGCGCCGACTGGCTGAGAACTCCCGCGCCAGGTCCCTCTCGGTGGGGATGGACATGCCGGGAGGGTAGACCCCCTGCAAGATCCGGGATCGCACTTCAGCGCCGATCCGGTCCTTCACCATCGGGCGTTTCATGGCGGGAAAACCTGGGAGAAGAGCCAATTGGTACCATATCTGTATCTTCTTTGCCCACTATATCAGAGCTCACATATATACGTCAATGATTTTTTTCTTGACACATGTTGGATATCAGCCGTATACTAATACCATAAGGGTTCCAATGTGCGGGTTATCTAGGTCTCGACGGAGGACAGGGTCATGCCAAGAAGGAATCGCTTTCAGGGACTTGGCTACGCGTTCACGTTGATTGAGCTGTTGGTCGTGGTCGCGATTATTGCCATTCTTGCGGCCATGCTGCTGCCCGCGCTGTCAGCGGCGCGAGAGAAGGCGCGCCGGTCTTCGTGCCTCAGCAATTTGAACCAGTTCGGCAAGGCCTTGGCGGCTTACTCGGGCGACTACAACGACTACCTGCCTTCGTGGGCGGGGTGGGCCGGGTCTGGGCCCACGGATTTCAACTGGTGCTCGAATCCCGCGGACCGCACGAGTTGCTCGTTCGCGTCCCACTGGAGCAGCAATGTGCACACGGCCAGCAACGCCTATTCCTACTTCTCCCACCCCAAGGCTTCGCCAAGTGTGGCTGTGCGCGCGGACGGCGGGTTCTTCACCGGCAACACCAACGCTACCGTCAGCTACAACTGCTTGCAGTCGGCGTATCGTACGATTGGTTGGGCTGCCAAAAACCAGGACGCGTCAGGCGCGAACGTGGTGGAGACCACCAGTTCGGTGGCCTATCCTCCCTTTTCAGCGGGGCGGCTGAACATGGCGCCCAACGGCGCGGGCTTCTTGCTGACCGCGGGCTACGTGGGGGACGCGCGGCCGTTCTTCTGCCCCAGTTCGGACGGCATGCCCGGCGACAAGGGCTACGCGGGCGACGTGAAGGGCGCTTGCCGTCTTGGCCATTGGCTGCGCGCCGGGGGTTTTGACGCCAACACGCTGCTCTTCGGGGCGTGGCTCAGGCCTGGCAGCTCCACTTACAGCATGTACACCTTGATCAGCCGCTGGATGGTGGCGCAGTCGCACTACAACTACCGCAACGTGCCTCTGGCCATCTTCCGGCCCTGGCACGTCTATCAGGACGATCGCAACGAGAACACGCTGCCGGGCACAAAGCCCCGCGTGGTGGTCCACATTAACCAGCCCATGTTCAAGACGGCGCGCATTCTGGGCGGCCGGGCCATCATGACCGACACCTTCAGCAAGGGGACGATGCTCGACGGATATGACAAGGACGCGACGCCTTCAAGCTCGAGCATCGAGGCGAGCCGGGCGATCGCCGGCATGGGGGTGGCGGGGCATCGCGACGCGTACCATGTTCTTTATGGCGATGGCCGCGCGGCCGTGTACGGCGACCCGCAGATGCAGGTGGCCTATCACACGCAGGGAGACGTTAACGGCGCCGCGGGCGGCGGCCACGCCGCGGCTCACTATCTGAGCCACAACTACTACAACAGCTATAACCCTTTCATCCCAGGCACGAACAACAACATCAACAGCGTGAACTTCAAGAACAACAGCCTGGACGTGTGGCACGCGCTGGACGTGGCGGGCAATGAAGACGTGGGCGCCGAGTGATGGGGCGCGCCGGGGTGGGAAGAATGAGAATGAGGGGCAGCATTTGAATTGACGCGGGCGCGCCAGGGTTGCGGCTCTGGCGCCGGGCGTGGCGCCTGCGCGCGGAGAGGGATTGTGATGAAGCGTCTTGCTAGGCACGCGGTGGTGGCGGTGGCGGCGCTGGGCGCGATGGCGTGGGCCGGACCTGATGCGGCTCGCAAGGCCGGGAAGCCGGTGTTCCGGCTGCGGGGGCAGGACCGGGCCGCGGTGATCGTGGCGGAGAAGATGGGCATCGGCAGGGTGCTGGCCAAGTATCTGAAGCTGATGACCGGGGTGGACGTCCCCGTGTCTCAGACTCCGGGGCCGGCCGGCGCGCTGAACATCTACGTGGGCCCCTCGGAGGCGCTGAAGGCGCGGGGGCTGCCGCCGGAGGGGTTGAACCCGTTCGGCTACGTTTTTGAGCTGCTGGACCAGGATACGCTGGCCATTTGCAGCGCGCGGCCTGCGCTGTCGGAACACGCGGTCCTGATGTTCCTGCATCGTTATGCCGGCTATCGCTGGTTCGCGCCGGGCGAAATCGGCGAGGTCATCCCCAAGTCAGACGTGATTTCGCTGCCGGACACGATTTCCGTGCGCGAGGAGCCTCGCGGGTTCACGTCTTACGTCAACGCGGGGATGTACCATGCCTATGGCGCGTATCTGATAGGCTGGCGCGAGACCTTGGCCTCGGGGCACAACTTCACCAAAATCCTGCCGCCGGAGAAATACGGCCACGAGCCTGACCGCTACTGCATGATTGACGGCAAGCGCTTCGTGCCCGGCCCCAAACTCGGCGGCACATGGCAACCCTGCGTCAGCCATCCCGACTTGCCGCGTCTGACCGTGGAATGGGCCAAGGAATATTTCAAGAAGAACCCGCACATGCTGGGGTTCAGCGCGTGCGTCAACGACGGCGGCGGCGACTGCCATTGCCCTGCGTGCGATGAAAAGCAGGCGAAATATGGGAACCGGTACCTGCCCTACTATAACGAGACCGCGCGGCTGCTGGCCAAGGAAATGCCGGGCAAGTTCGTGGACATCTACGCCTATGGCGGCGCGGCCGGCGTGCCCAGGAACATCGGCGTGGAGCCGAACCTCTTCGTCATGGTGTGCCAGCCCTACGCGGAAAACGACAAGCTGATCCAGGGCTGGGCGGACGCGGGCGCCAAGAGCCTGGGCATCTACCAGTACCTCTACGGCGGCAGGTACTTGGTTCCCAGGCACTATCCCCGCCTGCTGGGCAACAAGTGGAAGGAGTCGTACAAGAAGCACGGGTTGATCGGCGCATGGACCGAAACGTTCACGGTGTGCTGGCTCTACGACGGCCCCAGGCAGTATGTGCTGAACAGTCTGGCGTGGAACATGGACGCGGACATCGAGGCGCTGCTGAACGACTATTTCACCAGGTTCTACGCCGAGGCAGCGGCCCCGATGCGGCGGTTCTTCGACCGGATCGAAGAGATCCACGGCCGCAAGAAGGATCCATTCCACTTCATCAGTGACGGCAACCGGCCGCAGCAGCTTGACGAGTATGAGGCGGCGGACTTGGCGTTTTTGGACGGTTGCGTTGCCGAGGCGGGGCGGCTGGCCAAGGACGAGATGGTCCGGAAGCGGGTTCAGGTCTTTGCCAAGATATGGGGGTTGTCGCGGCTGGACGTGCTGGCGCGGGTGAACACCAAGGCGCTTCGGGCGCTGGACGCGACAAAGCCCGGCGCGGCGGAGCAGGCCCGGTCGCTGGCGGCGGAGGCGTGCGCGGCGCTGGAAGACAAGGCGCGTTACACGCTGACCGAGTGGGAAGAGAAGAACGCGCTGATCCCGAAGCAGCCGCTGGCGGAGTACAAGCTGACGGTGCAGCAGGAACCGGACCTTGAAACGGCGATCGACGGGGCGTTCGAGCGGGTGTGGCAGGCCATGACCGCGCAGGGCAAGGCGGCGCAGGCCAAGGCGCTCTTCGAGGACTTGTCGCGGCAGGGCGGCGAAGGACGGCTGGGCGCGCTGGCGCGGACGCGGTTGTTCCTGGCGGGCGACAAGCCGGTGAATAAGGTGAAGAACTCCAGCTTTGAGGATGGCCGCAAGGGCGAGCCAGCCAAGGACGAGGCGGACACGCTGAAACGATACGAGTGGACTGCGTTCAAGCCCGCGGATTGGAGCACGTGGCATTTTCAGCAGAGCGTGACGCGCTTCTCGTGGGACGAGACCGTGGCGCATTCGGGCAAGCGATCCGTGGCCGTGGGCCGCAACCAGATCGCTGGCAGCTTCCAGCAGTATGTTCCCGTGACGCCGGGCGAGCGCTATCGTCTGTCTGTCTGGGTGAAGCAAAAGCCTTCCAAGGGCGCCAGCGTCTCCGTGCGCTGGGTGAACAAGAAGGGCTGGCGCGATGAGGGGCCCAACCGCGTTCCGACGGTAAGGGTGGCGCTCGAACCGGGCGAGGAGAACTGGCGGCAGGTGACGGCGTCGTTCACGGTTCCAGAGGATGTTTTGAGCGCTGTGATCCTGCTCTCCGCGCCTCGCCAGGAAGAGGGGGAGATGACGTGGTTCGATGACGTAACCATGGAGCGCATCCTGCCCGCGCCGAAGAATCCGTAGCCGTGGGAACCGCGTAGAACCTGGCGCGGCGGAGCCGCAACCAAAGAACGCCAGGCTCACGCGAAGGCGCGAAGATACGCGGATCGGGCAAACGGCCAAAGAGCGGCGGAGGCGGATGACGCGGAGATGAGCGAGATCGTGATCGGGCGCGGGGCGGCGGTGGCGGTGGTTGTGGGGGCTGACGCGCCGCCTGTGGAGTTGTGGGCGGCGGAGGAGGTGGGGCGCTGTTTGGTTGAGGCGTTGGGGGCGCGGCTGGTGAAGCCTGGCGAGGGGGCGGCGTTGACCGTGGAGTTGGTTCGCGGCGGCGGGGAGTCATATGAGATCGAGGTGTCGCGGGGGCCGGCGCGAGTGGCGGTGCGCGGGGCGTCGGGGGCGGATCTGCGTGACGGCGCGTTCGCGTTCCTGGAAAAGGCGGTTGGGGCGCGGTGGCTGTTTCCCGGCGAGGAAGGGGAGTGGATTCCGCGTCTGGACGAGTTGCGGCTGCGGCCGGGGCGTTGGGCCGGGCCCAAGGGGATGCCCTATCGCGGGCTGCACATCTGCGGGAGCCCGCATCACTATGACAAGGCGGTGGCGGAATGGATGGCGCATCGGCGCTGTAACCGCAAGCTGACGCATCACAATGAGGTGGATGTGATCGGCGGGGAGCTGGACCGGCTGGGGCTGAGCGCGGATACGACGGCGCACGCGTACTCTTTCTGGGTTCCGGACGCGGAGTTTTACGCGTCTCATCCCGAGTTCTTTGCGCTGGTGGGCGGGCGGCGCATCCGCCAGCGCGACGGTGGGCAGTTGTGTGTGTCGAACAAGGAGCTGCGGGGCGTGGTGGTGGAGCGGATGAAGGCCTACGCGGCGGCGCATCCCGGCGTGGCGATTTTGGGCCTGCCGCCGAATGACGGGTATGGCTGGTGCGAGTGCGAGGCGTGCCGGGCGCTGGACCGGGAGCTTTCGGACGAACCGGACAACGTAAGCGGGCGGGTGTGGGACTTCGCGACGGACGTGGCGGAGCGGCTGCGCCGGGAGCTGCCCGGCCGGCTGGTCGGGCACTATGCTTACAGCAACTTTCGGACGCTGCCGCGCCGGCCCATGCCGGAGAATATGGCGCTGAGTTACACCGTGGCGCCGCGGTGTTTCCGGCATTCGCTGGGCGACGCGTCGTGCGCGGTGAACCGGGCGCAGGCCGAGCAGGCGAGGATGTGGCGGAGCCGGTGCCAGCATGTCTATCTCTACGAGTACTACTTGTCTTCGAGCTGGCATGACCTGCCGTTCGCGGCGTGGCGGGTGGCGGTGGAGGACGCGCGGTGGATGCGGCGCGAGGGGTTGGCGGGGTTCATGACGGAGGTCACCGGGAACGGCCGCGGCTGGTGGCGGGCGTCGCA
>CAYYEE010000164.1:0-8775 GCA_964470775.1 uncultured Planctomycetota bacterium
ACGGCCTCGAAGACGTCCCCGCCTTGTTCATCCGCCCCCACGCGCTCAAGCGCCCCGCCCCAGCCCTGCTCTACCATCACTGGCACGGCGGACAGTATGACCTCGGAAAGACCCAGTTCCTCCAAGGCAGCCCCGCCATGCAGGCCCCCCCCTACGCCGAAGAAGCCGCCCGGCTCGGGTGGTGCGGCCTCTGCATCGACACATGGCTCTTCGGCGAACGCCGCGGACGCACGGAGTCCGAAGTCTTCAAGGAAATGCTATGGAACGGCCGCGTACTCTGGGGCATGATGATCTACGACGCCGTCCGCTCCCTCGACTACCTCGTCTCACGCCCCGAAGTCGACGCCTCCCGCATCGCCACCCTCGGCATGTCCATGGGCAGCACCCTCAGTTGGTGGCTCGCCGCCCTCGACACCCGCGTCAAGGCCTGCGTCGACATTTGCTGCCTCACCGACTTCCACGCCCTCATCGACGCCCGCGGCCTCGACGGACACGGCATCTACTACTACGTCCCCAGCCTGCTCAAACACTTCACCACCGCACAGATCAACGCCCTCATCGCCCCCCGCCCCCACCTCAGCCTCGCTGGCGACTACGACAAACTCACCCCGCCCGCCGGCCTCGACCGCATCGACGCCGAGCTCCGCCGCGAATACGCCCGCCTCGGCGCTCCCCAGGCCTGGCGCCTCCTCCGCTGCAAAGCCGGCCACGTCGAAACCGCCCTCATGCGCGCCGAAATCCTCGCCTTCCTGCGCAAGTGGGTCTGACAACCCATTCAAAAAAAGCACCGCGTCCGCCGGAACATGTTGCGCAAGCCCGCCAACGGCGGGATCTCAACGCGCCCCCGGAACAGACGCGGCATTCTCAACAGGCTGCTACCCCCGTCCCAGCCCTTCCTCCGCCCTTTCCCCTCCGCGCCTCCGCGCCAGCCCGTCGTTGACCGTCGCCGTTCGCCCCATCTGCGTCATCTGCGTTATCCGAGGTCGCCGCGGTCATCCTGGCTGTCCCTGCCGCCCTTCTACTCCTGCAAGCACAACCACTCCAGCGTCTCCCCCGAAAACACATTCCGAAACACCTGCCGCGCCACCGGGTCCCTCAGTTCCCCCACCTGCCCCACCAAGTAGATGCACGCCCCGTTCTGCTGATGCTTGAACGTCACAAACGGCTGCTCCGAAGCCTTCCGGCCCTTCATCTCCCGGTCCGACAGGATCACCACCTCCGCCGACTGATTCCTCACGTTCCGCCCAGCCATCGGCTCCGTCATCTCCACCCACACCCCCTCCTTCATCCCCCGCGTCAGCGGGCACTCCGCCAGCGCCTTCAGCCGCCTCATCCGCGCGCTTTGTTGCCCGTGGACGCCCACAAACGACTTCGCAGGATACTCCGTCGTCTTGGCGTCCTTATCCCCAATCACATAATCCCCGTCCGAGTCCTCCAAAATCATCGCCACGTTCGTCACCAGCAACCCACCGCTCCGCACGTAATCGTTCATCCCCTCGTGAATCGCCCGGCTGAACCACTCCGCCCCGCTGGGAACCACGATCCGCTGGAACTGATCGCGCTTCGCCTTGTTCTCGGGCAGGAAAATGTCCGGGCTCACCCGCTCCGCCTTCACGCCGATCTCCTTCAGCCGGTCCTCCATCGCCTTCAGACCCGCCTTGGCCCCCCGCTCCCCCTTTTCCGACTTGTAGCAGCTCGTCCAATCCACCACGCCCGCCTGCTTCGGCCGGGGAGCGGCCACGGCCGCCCCCCACAGCGCCGCCGCCAGCGCCATCGCCATGGTCACGCGTTCCATGACCATCACTCCTCCGAAGCCAGCCACTTCACCGCATTCAACAGAACCCGCAGCTCATCCCCCTCCGGCGGCGCCTCCTTGTACTTGTAGTCGCCCGGCGCGATCGACCTTACGCCCGTGATCATCCCGTTCAGCACCACCTTCCCCTTGCCCACCCGGCCCGCCACCACCACAGCCAGCCCCCTCTGGTCCGTCATCACAGCCACGCCCTGCTTGCCCACCTTCATCCCCACGTGGTCCGTGTACGCATGCTCGATCTTCTGCCCCTCCTTCAGCCCCGCGGTCACCGGGTGTTCCTTGGCCACCACAGCCTCGTGCGTCTTCGGGTTCAGCGACCCCTCGCCCACCTCCGGAAAGTAGGGCGTCAGCCGCTTGTACCCCAGCGAGTCGTGGAACAGCATCATCCGCCCGCCCCCGTTCACCCACTCCCGCGCCGCATCCTTCACCCGGTTGAAGAACAGCGGCGACAGCGCCTGCGGAACCAGCACCACCTGGCTCTTGCGGAACGCCTCTCCATCCAGCCGCGGCAGCGGATACGCGTTCAACTCCGGCTGCCGGCGCAGCGCCTCCAGCAACGCTCCCGCGCCCAGACCCGCGTGGTACACTCCCACCTTGATCCCCGGCTTGTCCGGAACCATCAGCGGCACCTCCGGGTTCTCCAGCGCCTCCACCTTGTCCATCCCCGCGAACACGTCCGCCGACGGATACAGCCCCTTGAATTCCGCCACCTTGGCCGCCGGCCCCACCGCCACAATCAGCGGCTGGTTCAGGTACTTGATCTCCACCGCCACGCCCTTCTTCAACCCCGCCGCGTCCGTCCTGGCCAGCACAGCGCCCGTCGCGATGTCTCTCGCCTCCAGCGCCCCGCCCTCCAGACCCAGCGCCCCCGCGTCCACCCACAGCTTCGCCTTGCCCTGGCCCCACAGCGCAAACGCCGCCATCCCGTCCTTCTTCACGCTCTCCAGAATACGCATCCCCGAGTTATCCACCAACCCCGCCGGCGGCGCCGCCGCCTCGCGGACCACGCTCACCAGCAGCTCCGCCGACTCCGGCGCAAAACCCATCGCCGTGAACCACGCCTGCCCCTTGCGCAACACCAGCGGCGCGCCCGTCACGCCGTCTTTCACCACCACCGTCGCGCCCGAAGCCTTAACATCCACAAGCCCCGCCGCCCACTGCTTCTTCGCGCCCGCCGGCGCCAGCGCGCCCTCCGGCTTCACATACCCCGGCATCCGCGCCTTCACCACCTCCACGCCCGTCAACTCCTTCGTCAGGTCCTTCCCCTCCGTCAAATCCGGCCGGCTCTGCGTCAACGGCGTCGCCATCACCATCAGCCGCCCGCCCTTGGCCGCATACGCTTTCAAGCTCGCCGCCATCGCCTCCGAAAGCCCGTCGCCCATATCCTGCGGCACAATGACAAGGTTGTACTTCAGCAGGTTCTCAGGCTTCAGCGCAAACCGGCTCCCCACCACGAACGCGTCCACGTCCATCACCTGCGTCAACGCCAGCATCAGTTGCCGCACCTTCTTGTCATAGTCCCTGGCCGGCGCCAGCGGGTACTTCATCACAAACGGCGTCGGGTTGATCGCCACCGCCACCTTCGCCGGGCTCTCCCCACCCTGCCAGCGGCCCATCGCTCCCAGCCACTTCGCCACGTTCTCCCGCCCCAGGAACAGCTCCACCTCTTTCTCCGAGTGCCCCTTGTACCCGACATAGAAATCCCCGTACTTCTCCTTCCACCCCTTCACCTGGTCGTAATATTTCCTCACCTCGGCCAGGAAGATGGGGCTCCGGTGCTCAAAGAACCACAGCGGCCGGCCGTGAAAACCATAACTGTAATTCCGCGGCAGAATCACCCCGCGATAACTCGGCCCAAAGTCAATCCACGCGCCCGAAATCGTCTGATACGCCTTGCCCGACTCCTCGGCATAGCCGCTGAACCACTGATGCTCGCAGAGCTGTTCCAGGTCCACCACGTCATATCCCCAGCGCCAGCTCTCCCCGCGGAAGCCCTCCGAAGGGTAATAGCAGAAGGACATCTTGAACCCGAACGGTTCCCCCGCCTTCTTGGTGGCCGCCACCAGGTTGTTCACCACGTGGTTGCGGTACAGCACATGCCTGCGAAACCACTTGTCCTGCGCGTCCACCTTGGGCATCTCCTTGCCCTCATACTTCTCCCCAAAACGCCCCTGGCAGAAAGCCGCGAAATCCGCCACATCATCCGCGTGCTCGTCCACCGCCTCCGCGCAATCCACCTCGTGCCAGTGAATCCCCATCAGATTCTTGTACTTCCCGTAGTTCCGCCCGATCTCCTCCACCATGTCGCAGTAGATCTTCAGAATCCCCGGGTGGTTCAGACCATAGAAATCCGTGCCCTCGTACTTCGTGTCCGGCGGCGTCCACGCCACCCACACCTTGATGCCGTGCTTGCCCCCCTCCTCCAGGATCTCCTTCAGGAAGTCCCGGTCGCCCATGCGTTTCTCCGTCTTGGCGAACTGGACCTTGGTCGGATGCGAGAACGGCCCACCCCGCCCCCCCTGGTCGAAAAACAAGATCTCATTCACGCCCACGTCCACAAGCCCCTTCACCACGATCTCCGCGGGAAAGCTGCGGTTGTAGGTCTTCTCCCAGATGCCGTAAGGCCCCCCCGCCGACACCCACGCGCCGATCACCTTCTCCTGCTCCGCTCCCTGAACACCCGCCGCCAGCAGCGCCAACAGCGCCACACCCGCCAGCTTCTTCAACATTTCTCTTCTCCTCGAGCGCACAGCGCGTTCTCAACCGGCCAAGCCCATGCTACGCCCCCCCCCTCACCCCGTCAAGCGCCCCCAAACTGGCGCCCCCCGCCCCACTCCTGCTATACTTACCCGCGTGTTCGCCCCGCCGGAGCGCCGGCGTCCCGCCCGCGCGCGGTTGCCGTCGCGGCTGTCCTTCTGGCCCTTGCCGTCCTTTCCCGGAGCCCCCCATGCCCCAGACCATCATCGAAAAAATCCTCAGCAGCCACCTTGTCGAAGGCGGCGACGCCCCCGGCGACCTCATCGGCATCCGCGTCGACCAGACACTCACCCAGGACGCCACCGGCACCATGGCCTATCTCCAGTTCGAAGCCATGAACATCCCCCGCGTCCGCACCGAGCTCTCCGTCAGCTACGTTGACCACAACACCCTGCAAACCGGCTTCGAGAACGCCGACGACCACGAATACCTGCGCACCGTCGCCGCCCGCTACGGCGTCAAGTACTCCAAAGCCGGCAACGGCATCTGCCACCAAGTCCACCTCGAACGCTTCGCCGCCCCAGGCAAAGTCCTGCTCGGCAGCGACAGCCACACCCCCACCGCCGGCGGCGCCGGCGCCCTCGCCATCGGCGTCGGCGGACTCGACGTCGCCCTCGCCATGGCCGGCCGCCCCTTCTACCTCAACCGCCCCCGCGCCATCCGCGTCTGGCTCACCGGCCAGCTCCAGCCCTGGGTCGCCGCCAAAGACATCATCCTCACCCTCCTCGGCATCCTCACCACCAAAGGCAACGTCGGCAAAGTCATCGAATACGCCGGCCCTGGCGTCCAGACCCTCAGCGTCCCCGAACGCGCCACCTGCGCAAACATGGGCGCCGAACTCGGCGTCACCACCTCCATCTTCCCCAGCGACGAACAGACCCGCGACTTCCTCGCCCGCCAAGGCCGCGAAAAGGACTGGCGCCCCCTGGCCGCCGACCCCGGCGCCTTCTACGAACAAACCTACGAAATCGACCTCAGCCGCCTCGTCCCCATGGCCGCCCAACCCCACAGCCCCGACAACATCTGCAAGGTCTCGGAACTGAAAGGCAAGAAGGTCCACCAAGTCATTATCGGCAGTTGCACCAACAGCTCCTACCGCGACATCGTCATGGCCGCCAAAGCCCTCCAGGGCAAGCGCGTCCACCCCGAAATCAGCTTCATCGTCGCCCCCGGCTCGCGCCAGGTCTTGGAAATGGCCTCGCGCAACGGCGCCTTGGCCAGTCTTGTCTCCGCCGGCGCGCGCATCGCCGAAACCGCCTGCGGCTTCTGCATCGGCGCCGGCCACGCCCCCGCCACCGACGCCGTCAGCGTCCGCACCAACAACCGCAACTTCCTCGGCCGCAGCGGAACCAAATCCGCCCAGGTCTATCTCGTCAGCCCCGAAACCGCCGTCGCCTGCGCGTTGCAGGGCGCCTTCACCGACCCCCGCGACCTCGGCGAACCCTGCCCCACCGTCGAAACCCCCGACAACTTTCTCGCCGACGACTCCCTCATCCTCGACCCGCCCGCCGACGGCTCCTGCGTCAAGATCATCCGCGGCCCCAACATCGGCGAGCCCCCGCGCGGCTCCGCCACCCCCGACACCATCACCGGCTGCGTCGCCATCAAAGTCGGCGACAAAATCACCACCGACCACATCATGCCCGCCGGTGACAAACTCAAATACCGCTCCAACGTCCCCGTCTACTCCAAGTACGTCTTCGAACCCGTCGACCCCGCCTTCGCCGCCCGCTGCGCCGCCAATCGTGACAAAGGCATCGCCAACATCATCGTCGCCGGCGAAAGCTACGGCCAAGGCTCCAGCCGCGAACACGCCGCCCTCTGCCCCATGTACCTCGGCGTCCGCGCCGTCATCGCCGTCAGCATCGAACGCATCCACGCCGCCAACCTCATCAACGCCGGCATCCTCCCCCTGCGCTTCGAAAACCCCGCCGGCCTCGCCCTCCTCAACCTCGGCGACCAGATCGAACTCCCCCGCGTCCGCGACCGCGTCGCCAAAGGCGAACCCGTCGAACTCATCAACAAGACCACCGGCAAGACCCTCCGCCTTGTCCACGACCTCGCCCCCCGCCAGCGCGAAATCGTCCTCGCCGGCGGCATGCTCAGCCTCGTCGCCGCCGGCGCCTGACCCGCCCCCCCACCCCGTCCGACCTCTCCCGCGCGCAAGGCCCCAGGACCTCCCCGTCTTGCGCTCCGCCCCATCCCGCCCTATCATGGGGAAAGCGTCCACTCCGGAACCCGGCGCGCAACCCATGAGTTTCATTCTCCGCAAACACGCCCGCGTCGTTCTCCTCGCCTCCCTTGCGGTGGCCGCGGCCGCGCTCGCCGACACCCTCAAACTCAAAGACGGCGCCACCCTCACCGGCCGCAAGATCTCCGACATGCCCAACCGCGTCGTGTTCAGAGACCACCAGGGCAAGCTTCACTTCATCCCCAAAGACGAAGTCGCCGGCTTCGAACAGAGCGCCCCGCCCCCGGAAGCGCCTGTCCAACCCATCCTCTCTTACCGCGCCGCCGATATCTCCCGGTGGACCGAGCTCGCCCGCGTCCCCGCGCACAACGTGCCTGTGGCCGCCGTGGCCGCCAAGCCGGGCGGCCGCACCGTCCTCACCTGCGGCGGCCCAGACATCTGCTTCTGGGACGGCATGACCGGCCGCCGCACGCGAGAGTTCGCCGCCAGCTCCAAACCTCTCAGCGCCCTCGCCATCTCCGCCGACGGCCGCCTCGTCCTCGCCGGCGACACCGAAGGACTCATCAGCCTGTGGACCGCCAGCGGAGAGCCCGCCGCCAAACTCATCCAGGCCGGCCGCGGCGCCGTCAATGGCCTCGCCTTCACCCCCAGCGGCCGGCAGGCCGTGGCCGGAACCCAAAACGGCGCCCTCTGCGTCCTCGACCTCCAGCGCGGCGTTTTGAGCAGCCAGCACGAAACCGGCGCCGAAGTCCTCGGCGTCGCCGTCTCGCCCGACGGCCTGCGCGCCCTGGCCCCCACCACCGAAGGCGCCATCCTGTGGGACATCCCCATGGCCCGCCAGTTGGCCCGCCTCGCCCCGGCCAAGTCCGCCGTCTTCCTCCCGGGCGGCGCCGAAGCCGCCACCTGCTGGCGCGAGAACGTCCAGCTCTGGGACGCCTTGGCCCAGCCCAAGCGCAAGGAGCGCCTCGCGCGCGCCTTGGCCGCCCCCGGCCACGACCTCACCTGCCTCGCCGTCACCCCCAGCGGCCGCTATGTCCTGGCCGGCGCAACCGACGGCGCCATCATCGCCTGGGACATCCTCACCACCCTCCCCTCCGAGAACCCCTGGCTAGCCGTCTTCGAAGGCCACAAGGGCGCCGTCAACGCACTGGCCTTCTCCTCCGACGGCAGCCGCTTCTACTCCGCCGGCGCCGACCGCACGCTCCGCGTGTGGGGTTGGAAGAAAGACAAAAGGCCGCCCTCTCCCGCCGTGGTCAAGGAGACCCCATGAGCCAGACCGTCCTCCGATGCGGCGTCATCAAGAGCAAGAACGCCCGCTCCGTCACCGTGCGGCTCGACGCCGCGGGCAAGGGCCAATCGTGCTCGTCGTGCGCGTGCGGCTGCGCCCAAGGACTCCGCCCCGTGGACGTCGTCGTGCCCGCCGAGCCTGACGCCCTATCCAGCCTCAACCCCGGCGACAGCGTTCAGGTCAGCCTCGTCCTGCCCAACCCAGCCTGGGCCGCCGTCGCCCTGTTTCTCGCGCCGGCCCTTCTCCTCGTGGGCGGCGTGGCCGTCTTTGCCCCCGGCGGCGAACTCCGCGCCCTGGCCATCGCCGCCGGCATAACCGCGCTGTGGTACGCGGCCGTCGCCGTGTTCGACCGCGCCGCGCGCCGCGCGCCCAGCCGCCGGCCCAGGATCGCGCAAGTCCCAGGCCGCGCCGGCGCGCCTCCCCTCACAACCCCTTGATGCCCCCCACCACCTGCTCCGCCAGATCCTTCACCGTCACAATCCCCACCGCCTTGCCCTCGTGGTCCGTCACCGCGGCCATCGCCTGCCGCTTGCGCTGCAAGTCCTGCAGCACGCTGTCCACAGGCATGTCCTGCCTCACGCTGGGCAACGGCCGCATCAGGTCCGCCACGGTCAGCGCCGCCACCACGCTCTCCGCCCCCTCGATGCACAAAAAGTCCATCAGGTTCACCACGCCCACCACGTTCGTCCGCGCCCCCTCGTACACCGGCACCCTCGAGTGCGGCCG
>CAYYEE010000165.1:0-8756 GCA_964470775.1 uncultured Planctomycetota bacterium
CGAGGCAGTCGCGGACGATCTTTTCGACGAGGGGGTGGGTTTCGCCGGCGGCGCGGAGCTGGAGGAGGAGGCATTCGCGCAGGTTGCGCGCGCCGACGCCGGGGGGGTCGAGGCTTTGGAGTGTGGCGAGGGCTTTTTCGGCTTCGCCGGGGGCGGGGGGCGGGGTGAGGGTTTTGACGATCTCCTCGAGTTCGCCATCGAGGTAGCCGTCGGGGCGGAGGTTGTTGATCAGGTATTCGAGGATGCGGCGGGGCTCGGGCTCAATGTCCATGAACTGGATCTGCTCGATGAGGTAGTCGCGCAGGGCAGGGGGGCGGCCGGGGGTGTTGGCCAGGGCTTCGAGCTTTTCGTCTTTGTCGCCGGGATTGGCGCGGGGGGTGGCTTGCCAGAAGTATTCCTGGTAGTCGTCGGCCAGATTGTCGAGCTTGGCGAAGTCTTCGCCTTCTTCGACGCGTTCGTCGGCTTTGCGGTCTTCGGGCGAGTCGGGGCGGTCGGTGTCTTCGCTGGCCTCGATCTCTTCCACTTCCAGCAGGGGGTTTTCGAGCAGCTCCTGGTCAATGCGTTCCTGCAGGGCCATGAGAGGAAGCTGGAGAATCTCGATGGATTGGATGATCTGCGGCGCGAGGATCATGCGCTGCTGCAGCATGGGCCGCTGTTGCTGGACGAGTGAGATGGCCATGACGGCGTTCCTTAGAAATGCGGGCTACACGTTCGGCGCGATGTTCCTTGTTCCGCCCTCCTTCGGCCGCCCTCTCCCGGCGGGAGAGGAATGAGTCTGTTCACATTTCTCGGCGGCCGAGGATGGCGTCGTTGATGATGCTGGGCGAGGAGTGTTCGAGACTGCTGCCAGAGGGCACGCCTCGCGAGATGCGCGTCACTTTGACCCCCAGCGGAGCGAGCTGGCGGTGAATGTACAAGGCGGTGCCGTCGCCTTCCAGGTTGGGGCTGGTGGCGATGACGATCTCGCGGACTTGTCCGGAGCGGACGCGCTGGGAGAGGGCGTCCAGGGTAAGGTCTTCGGCTTCGACGCCTTCGAGCGGGGACAAGCGGCCGAGCAGGACGTGATAGACGCCGCGATACTCGCCGCCGGCTTCGATGGCGATGACGTCTTTGGGCTCTTCCACGACGCAAACGGTGGCGTGGTCGCGGCGGGGGTCGGCGCAGATCTCGCAGGGGTCTGTTTCCGTGACGTTGTGGCACACGGAGCAATAGCCCACGCTTTGTTTGACGGCCTGGATGGCGGCGGCGAGTTCAGCGGCCTCGTCGCTGCTGGCGCGCAGGACGTAATAGGTGAGGCGTTCGGCGGTGCGGCGGCCCACGCCGGGCATGCGGCCAAAGGCTTCGCAGAGGCGGCGCATGGACGCGGGATATCCCGCCGCCAGACCCGGGGCGCGGGCGTCCATGTCAGAACAGCCCCGGCAGGCTCAACCCGCCCGTCAGCTTGTTCATCTCCGTGCGGTGCAACTCGGCGGCTTTCTTGAGCGCCTGGGACACGGCGGCGGTGACCATGTCCTCG
The DNA here is from genome assembly GCA_964470775.1 of uncultured Planctomycetota bacterium. Classification (GTDB taxonomy): domain Bacteria; phylum Planctomycetota; class Brocadiia; order CAIUPP01; family CAYYEE01; genus CAYYEE01. The sequence continues at coordinate 1,517 of CAYYEE010000165.1, forward strand.
AGCATTTCCACGTCCTTGGGGTCCACGACCTCGGGTGAAATCTTGATGCCCACCAGTTCGCGCTGGCCGTTGACAAAGGCCTTGACCACGCCGCCGCCGGCCGTGCCGTCCACAACGCGCTGTTTCAGGTCTTCTTCCAGCGCGGCCATGCTCTTCTGCATCGACTGGGCTTGTTTCTGCGCTTCGCGCAGCAGACCGCTCATATCTCCAAAGCCTCTGGCCATGATGAACATCCTCTTGGGTGATTTAGTGGCGCGGATAGGCGCTGCCGAGCAATTCTCGTACCTGATAGTATTCCCTGTCTTGGCCTCGCGGTCAAGTCGGACGGGTCAGACCTTGACGCCTGCGGCGCCAGGGCGGAAAATCCCTTGCGTTCGCGTTTCGTCCTCTCGTTCTTTTGATACGAACCGCCATGCCTTGTTCGTCCAGCGCTGCGCCCAAAGCCAAGTCCTGCCGGTGGCCGGTGGTGGCGCTGTTTGCGCTGGCGCTGGCGCCGCGGCTGGGGCTGGCGCTGTGGCTGCCCAACGACGACACGGTCTTTGAGGACCGGCCCTATCGCGAGATGGCGACGCACTTGCGCGAGGGGGCGGGCTTCTGGACTTCGGCTCCTTATGGCGGCGTGGAGTTGGAGCGGGCCTACGCGTTTCGTCCGCCGCTGTTTCCATTTCTATGGGGTTTGGCGCAGTGGGTTATCGGCGGCGCCTTTTGGCCGGTGCGCGTGGCGCACGCGGTGCTGAGCGCGGCGGCGCTGGTGGCGGCGTGGGCGGTGGGCCGGCGGCTGACGGGCGACAGCCGGGCGGCGTGGGTGGGCGCGGCCATGGCGGCGCTCTATCCGCCGCTCATCTGGCACAGCGTGCACCTCATGACTGAGCCGCTGTTCATCTTCCTGCTCATGCTGACGCTGTGGGCGTTGATGCGGAGCGGCGAGGGGGGGGGGCTGAAGTGGGCGGTCTGGGCCGGGGTGTTCGCGGGGCTGGGAACTCTGACGCGGTCGGCGCTGGCTGGCTTTTTGCCGCTGGCCGGGGCGTGGTTGTGTCTGGCGCGCTGGCGCGGCAAGCAGGGGCGGCCGGTGGCGGCGGCCTTGGTGTTCTGGGGAGCGGCGGGGGCCATGCTGGTCCCCTGGACCGCGCGCAACGCCGCGGTGTTCGGCCGCTTCGTGCCTTCCACCACCGATTTCGGCCATGGCTTCTACGCGGCCAACAACCCGCGTTCGCTGGCGGATCCGCGCGGGTTCTACCTGCCGGACTCGTGGGCGTTTCTGCGCGCGTCGCCGGCCGAACGGCTGGACGATGAGGTGGAGATCAGCCGGCGGCTGACCGCGGCGACGCTGCGGTTCATCCAAAAGCACCCGGGCCAATACGCGCGGCTGGTGGTGGACCGCTTGCTCAAGTTCTGGCGGCCGTGGCCGAGCCGGGATTTCGTGCCCGGCTGGCAGGTAGCGGTCTACGCGATGAGCTTCATCCCGGCAATGGCGCTGGCGGCGGCGGGCGCGGTGGTGGCGTGGCGGCGGCGGGCGGGCCGGGGCCACGCGCTGGTGGCGCTGTTGATTCTGTACATGGCGGGCATTCACGCGCTGGTGCTGGTCATGCTGCGCTATCGCGTGCCGCTGATGCCGCTGCTGTTGATGTACGCGGGGCTGGCGGTCGTGGCGGGGTGGGATGGGCTGGCCGGCCGCTGGCGCCGGGCCAAGCCGGCGGGTTTCGACGGCGTGGCCGAGGCCTATGACAGCGCGCTGCCCGCTCACGTGCAGGATCACTACCTGGCGCGGCGGGCGGGGCTGCTGCGTCAACTGAAAGGCGCGGGGCTGGGCTTGGACGTGGGGTGCGGCACGGGGCGGCTGCTGGAAGCGGTGGGGGGCAGGGGGGTGGGGGTGGACTTGAGCGCAGGGATGCTGGGGGTGATGGCGCGCCACGGCCGGGGCGCGGCGGCGCGGGCTAGCGCGGCGGCGCTGCCGTTCGCGGACGAGACGTTCGACGCGGTGTGGAGCGTGGCCGTGCTCCATCACCTGGCCGGTCCGGAGCGCGTGGCCGCGGCGGTGGCGGAGATGTGGCGCGTGGCGCGGCCCGGCGGCGCGGTGGTCATTTGGGATCACAACCCGCTCAACCCCTACTGGCCGGTCATCATGGCCCGCGCGCCCCAGGATAGCGGCGCGGAGCGGCTTGTGGCCGCGGCGGAGGTGGCGGCGGCCTTGCGCGCGGCGGGCGCCGTGTCGTGGCGGCTGCGGCGTATGGGGTGGATTCCCGATTTCTCGCCGCGCTGGCTTATGCCGGTCTTTGTGGCGGCGCAATGGGTTCTGGAGCGCGTGCCCCTGGTGAGCCGGCTCGGCGCGCACAATGTGTTTGTGGCCGTAAAGCCGGGCGGCGGGCCGCGCTTCCGTGTCTGACAAGTCCGACATACTCGACGCGTCAGGACTGTCCGGCGCAACAGCAGCGGCAGCGTGTTGCCGCGCCGCCGCTGAAGAGTGTTCTTGCCGTTCTCTGCGTTACTTCTTGATGTTGAAGCAATACAGATTGTTCGAATAGCGCAGGAAGAGGCGTCCGCCGGTGATGACGGGGTGAGGCCAGCTCGGGCCTTTGCCGCTGACCTGAAATTGGCCTTTGAGCTCGAACTTGTCCGGGGTGGCCGGGGCCATGCCGAAGCGGCCGCCCTGCTCTCCAAACATGAAGAGCTTGCCGTCCGCGGCCGTGAGCGACCCCTTGCCCACGCCGCGTTCATACCACATCTTCTTGCCGGTCTTCAGGTCCAGGCAGGCCCAGCCATTGCTGTGATTGCCAAAGATGTAGCCGTTGATGATGACGTAGCCGCCGTGGTGGCAGACCATCTCGTCCGTTTTCCAAGCTTCCTTGGCCTCGACCTTGCCGCCGCTGACGGACAGCTTGAGGCAAATGCCGCCCTTGCCGTAGCCGTTGGCCCAAAAGACATAGCCGTCCTCATACGCCGGGGTGGGGCAGTTGGCGGTGTTGCGGGCGCAGAACGGGTTGCTCCACAGCAGCTTGCCGTCTTTGGGGCTGACCGCGAAGATGCCGTCGCCCGTGCCGTTGATGATCATAGGCACGCCCTGATAGGTGACGGCGATGCAGGAGCTGTAGTGCGTCCTGGCCGAGAAGCCTGAACTGGCCCAGACCGTGTTGCCGGTCTTAGGGTCCAGCGCCACAAACACTTTGGAGCCGCCCGGGGTGATGATGGCCTTGTTGTCGTAGATGAGCACCGACTCGGAGTAGCCCCAGGTGGGCGTGCGTCCGCCGAAGGACTGCATCGTTTTGGACCAGATGAGCTTGCCGCTGGCGGCGTCGAGGCACGCCACCACGCCGTGGCCCGTCATTGTGTAGAGCTTGCCATCGTGAATGGTGGGCGTGGCGCGGGGACCGTCGCCGTAGTTGTTCTTGTACAGCGGCCCGATGTCCGTCATCCACTTCTGCTTGCCGTCCTTCAAGTCGAGGCAATAGACCGCGGATTGATCGCCATGCGAGCCTCCCAGGTAGACCGACTCGCCTGCCACCGAGACGCTGGTGAAGCCGTCGCCAACGGCGGAGTTCTTCCACAAAAGGCGCGGCTTCATCTCGGGGATGGAATCAATCAGTCCCGTGTCGGGCGAGACGCCGGTGCGGTTGGGCCCGCGCCATTCAGCCCAGTCCCCCCTTGCGGCGCCAACCGCGAGAGCCAACAGCACGACCGTCCAGAGCAAAGATCGCATCTTCAAGGCGATCCTCCTTCACAGGGGGTGTGGCCTGATGCCAGGGCAGGGAGTCCTCGGGGATGGGACAAGGTCTGTATTCCCAATCAATTCTAAGTGGAAAGGTCGGAAAAGGCAACGCGGGCGGTGGCGCGGGACGGGGCAGAAGGTTCGGATAGGTCGAATGGATTGGGCGGGAACTTAGTGCGTCCGCATTGCGTGGCGGCGGGGGATGGCCGTACAATAGGCGCCCGTCCCGGAGGCATCGACAAGGACCAGCAGAGCATGAAGATATACGCGGTGGCGTCGCAGAAGGGAGGAGTGGGCAAGACTACGGTGTCGGTGAACCTGGCGGCGGCGCTGGCCGCGGCGGGCAAGCGGGTTCTGGTGGTGGATCTGGACGCGCAGGCCAACGCGTCGGCGTGGCTGGGCGCGCCGCCCGGCGGCGCCGGCATGTGGGAGGTGTTCGCCAAAGGCCGTCCCTTGGCCGAAATCGTGCTCGACTCCACAGCCCAGGGCGTTCAGGTCGCGCCGTCGGCGCTGAGTCTGGTGAAGGTGGAGCGGGCGCTGGCGGGCGAGCCGGGCGCGGAGCTGGCCCTGCGCCAGGCCATGCAAGACCTGCCCCAGGACCGCTGGGACGCGGCGGTGCTGGACACGCCGCCCACGCTGGGGTTCTTGTGCGTCAGCGCTCTGGCCGCGGCCCACTATGTCATCATCCCTACCGAGAGTTCCTACATGGCTCTGGGGGGATTGCAGGAGATGCTCAAGACCGTGAACGTGGTGCGCGAGCGGCTCAACCCGGAGCTGAAGGTCATGGGCATCCTGGTGAGCCGCTTCGACCGGCGCACGAAACACGCGGCGTCCATGGTGGATTTCCTGCGCCAGCAGTACGGGGCGCTGGTCTTCAACACATTGATCCGCCAGACCGTGCGCGTGCAGGAGGCGGCCACCTTCATGCGGCCGGTGGCCTCTCACGAGCGCCGCGGCCCCGCCGCGGAGGACTACGCCGCGCTGGCCGCGGAAACGCTGCAGAGGAGCCAGTGACGTGGCCCGCCTGGACAACATGCCCGACGACCCCCGGGACCTCGTGATCCCGCGTCTGGCGCCAGCGCCGGCCGCGCCGGAGTTGACCCCCGTCTTGCTGCCCGCCTCTCTGGTCCAGGAATGCCGCGACGCGGTGGCTTTTCTGGCGGGGAAAACGCCAGGGCTCACCGTGGAGCGCGTTGTGGAAGTGGCGCTATGGGAGCGCCTTGCGCGCTTGTGGGCGGAGCACAACGATGGCGAGCCTTTCCCCAGGGCTGAATGAGCGGGGGATGCGTCGAAAGGTCCGGCAAGTCCGGCGCATCTGACGCTTCGGATGCCCCTGCCTGGCGCCTGCTCTATTGCGCGGCTGGCGGGAACAGTTAGAATGAGGATGCGGAAGACGAGGGCGTAGGCGGTTCCTGGCCGGCTTCGCGGCGGTCCCCGCATCCAGGCCCCGCGGAACGCGGACTCGATCTCAGGACGGACGGGCATGCCTGATCGCGAACAGACCCAGGAGCAACTGTCTTACACCTGCGGCAACTGCGGCAAGGAAGCCGCTCTGGACGCGCAGGACCCTGAGCCCAAGTGTCCATCGTGCGGCGCCAGCCTCACCACGGGCATGTTGCGCGTGGGCGAGACGCTGGGCTACGCCTTGGCGGACCGGTCGCGCGGCCCCTCCATCGAGGACGGCCGGCTGGGCCGCATGGCCTACTTCGCGGGCTGGATGAGCTCCGAGGAAGTCAAGGACTGCCTCCACAAGCAGAAGGAGGCCATCCAGCGCGGGGCGCTGCCTCATCCGAAGTTCGGCGAAGTGGCGGTGAGCGAAGGTTATCTCACCGAAGCCCAGGTCAAGGCCTTGCTGCGCATCCAGGGCATTCACCGCCACACAACCAACGAGCAAAGCTTCGGCGCCATTGCCGTGGAGTTGGGCTTTGTGACGCCCGAGCAACTCGAGGAATGCCTGGCCGAACAAAAGCGCCTGCTCCACACCACGCGCCAGTCTCCGCGCATTGGTCTGATCATGACGGAGAAGCGGCTGCTCTCCACGGGGCAGGTCAAACGGATTCTCGAGGAGCAGGCCCGGCGCGGCGACGGCGCGCTGGTGGAGTTGAGCCGCGAGGTCGCGTCGCAGCAGGCCGAAAGCCTCAAGGGCGCTGAACAAGCCCGCAAGCGCGCGGCCGCGGCGCCCGTGGTTTTGCTCAAGGGGCAGGTGGCTTGCCGCTGCGACGATTGCGGCTACACGGACGCGCGCGAGGACTGGAGCGCGTCCATGGTCTGCCCCATGTGCCAGTCCAAGAACTACCTTCCCGTTCCCATTATCGACAAAGCCTTTGGCTACAGCCTGGCCGACCGCCGCTTTGGGCCCGCGCCCGAAGACGGCCGCTTGGGCATGATGAGCTATTTCGCCGGGTACATGACCCTGGACCAGGTGCAGACGGTCTTGCGCCGCCAATCGGCCGCGGTGCGGATGGGCGGCAAGGCCCCCCGGTTCGGCGCCATCGCCGTCCAGGCCGGGTACCTCACCGAATCGGACGTCAACCGCCTGCTGCACATGCAGGTCATCTGCCGGCCCAGCCGCGCCGAGGAGACCTTCGGCTCCATCGCCGTCCGCAAGGGCTACATCACTCAGGAGCAGCTCGATCTGTGCCTGGAAGAGCAGTGGAAGCTGCTTGTCGAGCGCCACGAAGCGCCGCTGCTGGGCCTGCTGCTCATCGAAAAAAAGTTCCTGACCAGCAACAAGGTCAAGGCGATCCTGCGGTTCCAGGCCCTTTACGGCCAGGGCCCCCTGTACACGCCGGAAGAAGGCAGCCCGGAGCGGCAGTTGGCGGCCGCGCCGAGAGGTCCCCGCCCCACGCCGCCCATGGTCAAGAAGCTCATCGCCGGGGTGGTCATGATGATCCTGGCGGGCGTGGGGATGAAGACCGGCTGGTTCGGCGTTTTCCGATTTGATTCCGGCAAGACCGTGGTCGGCTGCCTCCAGTGCAACGCCGTGTTCGACGTGCCCGGCTCGGCCGATATCGACTGCCCCCACTGCAAGGGCAGGCGCACCATCTGCCCCCTGGCCCTCTGCCCCAATTGCGGCGCCACTTTCCCCTACGGCGCCATGGGCGCGGGGTCGCGCTGCCCCACGTGCGGCAACAGCAAGGTGACGCCCCACCGCAACGTGGAGGACGCCAAGCGCCAGTGGGAAAACACCCGCAAAAACCCGCCCAAGATCAAGAAGGGCAAGGAGCAGGGGCGGGTGGGCTTCGCGTCACCGCCGCCATTCCAGGCCGCGCCGCTTGCCAAACAAGCCGGCCGCCGCCTCGTCCACATCCGCTTCGCCCTTCTTCAGAGCGAAGACATCACCCGCGCTTCTGAACGAATGGAGCTTCATGGAGAGACCTGCGAGAAGCTGATGTGGCTTGCATGACTCGTCGAACCTGGGGATCCCAACATGCTGCATCACGGCTGGCGCGCCGAAGCCGCGGCCCGCGGACGAGTAGGATTTGATGAAGTCGCGGACGGGCTTGGCGTTGAGCACGGCGCAGAGGTAGTGGGCTT
>CAYYEE010000166.1:0-8749 GCA_964470775.1 uncultured Planctomycetota bacterium
CCCGCTCGGCCAACACGGGGTCGAACCCGCACATCTCGCGCAACGGCGCGTTGCGCCGCAGTTCCCGGCGCAGCGACTCCACGCTCGAATGGCCGAACACCACGCCCGCCAGCAGCGAGTTCCACACCGCGCGCAAGGGATAGTCGTCCCGGCCCCGGCCCCGCTCCCTTTCCAGCGTGCGCATCAGGGCTTCGTCCGGCAAAACGGACAGCGTCAACCGCAGGCGCTTCAAGTCGCCCAGCCCATCCACGTCTTGCCACGAGAACAAGCTTTGTTGTATCTTTGCCATCCGCGGCCTCTCCATGGTTTTCTGAACTGCAATGACCAGATTTTACCATGCGAGTCAAGGCCGCTTTTTTTGTGATCGCTTGGGGTCAATTCACGCCTTCGGGAAGCGCAAGGGCCGCAATCGGCCCTTCCCGAAGCCCTTCCTGGGGTAAAGACCCTTTCCCCCTTCTCCCAGCCGGTTGCTGTTGCGTCACTTGCGAACAACGCAAATGGCTCGGCGCTGACCGCAAGCTGCCCACTCTGAGTATCGGCTCCCCTCCGCGCCCCCCATCGCTCTCAAACCTCACGTCTCCCCCATGCCACCCGCGTTGACAACATCTCGACACGCGGTCTATACTGCCCCACGATAGGATGTTACCCTGGCGCGCCCCGCCCCCCCGCGGCGGAGCGCTGGAGTCTGCAGTTCATGCGTTTCCGGAACGCCACAACGCCCATCCTGGCCCTTGCGCTGGCGGCCGTGGCCGCGCTTTCTCTGGCAGCGTGCAGTCTCACCCCCAAGCCCGCTGAAGGCAACTACGCCTCGCTCTGGGAAGCGTCTCTGCGCGCTGCCCAGCGTCGCGGGTTCATCATCGAGTCCGAAGACCGCGCCCGAGGCGTCATCACCGCCAGGCGCCCCGGCGTCAACGGCGCCGAGGAAGCCCGCCTCGAGATGCGCTTTTCCGCGGCGCCAGGCGGGTACCGCGTCGATCCCCGCGTCAGCGCCACGCTCGACACCCCCGCCAGCCAGCTCCCCTCCGCCCGCCATGCCTTCGCCGACCCCGTGGGCCAGTCCACGCGCCACGGCGGACGCTACCCCTATGAGCCCAGCCGCAACCACACCGAAGAACAAGCCATCCAAAGCCTGATCACGGAAGAGATGAACCTGCGGTTCGACGTGCCTGGCCCCGCGGCCACGCCACGAGAGGAGCGAGCGACTCCATGACCGAGAACGCGGACGTCCGCGTCACCTGCCCTAGCTGCGGCAAGACGCTTCGCTTCCCCCCATCCGCCCCCGCGGGCAAGGAATACCGTTGCCCCAAGTGCAACGCCCACGTCACCATCCCCGGCGCTGCGCCGCCCAAGGCCCCGGACGCCTTTCTCCATGTCTGCCCCGTTTGCGCCAAGGGCAAGGTCATCAAGAACCCCGGCGGCCACGACGACGAAACCTACACATGCGTCAACTGCGCCTCCACGCTGGCCGAGACCATCTTCGGCTTCCTCTACGTCAACCTCAACCCGCAATACGCCGCGGACCCGGCCAAGATCAAGGCCCAGACCTTTACCAAGCCCCAATTGCAGGCCATGTCGGCCCAGGCCGCCGAGACCGGCGCCTCGGCCATCAACGGCTCCGCCGCGGTCCCGCCCGCGGCCAAGCCGGCCCGCAAGCCCACAGCCCACGAGAAGCCCAAAGCCGCTCCTGAGCCGGCCGCTCAGCTGGAAGCCAAGCCCGCGGCCCCCGCGCCCCCGGCCGAACCCGCGCCGCCCGCGCCCGAGGCCCCAGTCCAACGAACAGCGGCCCCAACTCCGCCCGCCGAGCCCGCCCCGGCCGCGGCGCCGCCTGCCGAGCCCTCAGACCTCGCCCTCATCGGTTCGGAGCTCGTAGGCGAAGCCAGCGGCGCCGGCAATGGCGCGGCCCAGGCGGAAGAGCTCTGGTGGGAAGTGGATGAGGAAGAGTTGCAGAAGCGCAAGGCCGCCGCGGCCAAGCCCGGCGCATGAGCGGGCCCCTATCGAGGAGGAGGGACGATGAACGCGACACAAGAACGCGCCACAGCCGTTGACGCCGTCCGCTGGGCCGTTGTTCTGCTTGCCGCCATCACCGCGTGGGAGTGCGCGCGATCCCTCAACGCCATGGTCCACGCGGGGGGCCTTGTCCACGCCGACAGCATGAACGCGTCCTTCCAGGGCGTCTGGGGCAAAGCCCGCACGGCCCAAGGCGTCATGGACCAGCTCAAAGCCCGCGCCGCCTCCATCACCGGCGTCCTCTTCCTCGCGTCCATGGCCGCGCTCGCGGGCCGGCTCTGCCTGTCAACGTCCCTGCTCGGCGCGCTCTATGAAACATCCCCGGCCCGCGAACGCCGCGGCATGAGCGGGTTCCTCATCGCCAGCTTCGGCCTCTTCGCCCAAGGCGCCCTCATCTTCGCCATGGCCTCCTTCGCCTTGCCCGGCCACGGCGCCCACGACGTCCACATCATCCCCGTGCTCATGGCGCTCTTCCTCCTTGGCAACGCCGTGTGGCACTGCCTGCTCCAAGCCGGCCGCCGGCCCGAGGACCGGCAGTCTCTGCGCGGCCTGGCTCCGGCCGCTCTCTGCGCCTTGGTCGTCGCCGCGGGTCTCGGCGTCTGCCTTGGCCTCATCGCGCTCCGCACGCCTGTCACGGCCGCGCCGCCGGCCGGGCTGAACCTGGCCGTCACCGCCGCCGCGGCCCTGCTGCTCTGCGTGCTGGACCTCGCCTGCCAGAGCGCCGCCTATGGCGCCAAGCCCGGCAAACTCGGCGGCGTCTTGACCGCCATCGTCTGCCTGCTCGCCCTCGCCGCCGCGGGCGGCGCCGTGTGGCTGAACGCATAGCGACTCAACGCCTCAACCTTTTCTCAGGAGGCCGCGAAATGCCAGCCCCCACAGGCGTCATCACACTCATCACCGACTTCGGCCACAACGACATCCTTGTCGGCGTCATGAAAGGCGTCATCGCCGGCGTGTGCCCCGCGGCCCGCGTCGTGGACCTCTGCCACTACGTCACGCCCTTCGACGCCGCCGAAGCCGCTTCCCTTCTCTGCGACGCGTATCCATACTTCCCCCAAGGCACGATCCACGTCGTTGTCGTCGACCCTGGCGTCGGCGCCTCGCGCGACATCATTCTCGTCCACGCCTGCGGCCACTATTTCATCGCCCCCGACACCGGCGCCTTGTGGCCCGTGGCCTCCGGCCGCTCCTTCCAAGCGGTCAAGGTCACCAACTCCCAGTACTTCCTCCCCACAGTCAGCGCCACGTTCCACGGCCGCGACATTTTCGCGCCCGTCGCCGCCCACCTGTGCCTGGGCGTCCCCCTCGCCAGCTTCGGACCGCCCATCAGCGAACCCCGCCGCCTCGACGCGCCCACGCCCAGCGTCTTTCCGTCCGGCGCCGTCGTCGGCGCCGTGGTCCGTTGCGACCGCTTCGGCAACCTCATCACCAACATCCCCCGGAGCCTCGTCGCCAACCCGGCCCGCGCCGTGGTCAGCGTCGGCGGCCACGTCCTCCGCGGCATCCACGCCACCTTCTCCGACGCCCCGCCCGGCGAGGCCCTCGCCTACTTCGGCAGCTTCGGCGCCGTGGAGATCGCTGTCAACCGCGGCGACGCCAGCCAGGCGCTGAAAGCCGGACGCGGCGACGCCGTCGAGATCACCCTCGAGACCGCCGGCCTATGACGCCCAGCCTCCCTCCACCCCAGACGCTCGCGCAGATGGACAAGCAGTCGCTCTGGCGCCCCTTCACCCCCATGGCCGACTGGCTCCGCCGCGATCCCCTCATCATCCACAGCGGCCAGGGCAGCCTGCTTCGCGACATCGAGGGACGCGAGTACATTGACGGCTGCGCTTCGCTCTGGTGCAACGCTCTCGGCCACCGCAGGCCCGAAGTCGACGCCGCCGTCCGCGAACAGCTCGACCTCATCGCCCACTCCACCCAGCTCGGCCTGGCCCACCCCCAACCCATCCTCCTGGCCGACCGTCTCGTCCGCATCGCCCCTGCCGGCCTCAAGAAGGTTTTCTTCTCCGGCGACGGCGCCTCCGCCGTCGAAGCCGCCCTCAAGATGGCCTTCCAGTTCTGGAGCCAGAACGGCCAGCCCCAGCGCCGCCTCTTCGTCTCGCTCCAGAACGCCTACCACGGCGACACGCTGGGCTCCGTCAGCGTGGGCGGCATAGACCTCTTCCACGAAACCTACCGCCCCCTGCTCTTCGGCGCGGTCCACGTCCCCAGCCCCTTCTGCTATCGCTGCCCCCTCGGCCTGCGGCGAGCCGCGTGCGGCATGGCGTGCCTGCGCAAAGCCCAGGACATCATCGCCAGCCGCGCCCAGGAGATCGCCGCCGTCATCGTCGAGCCCATGGTCCAAGGCGCCGCGGGCATGATCGTCATGCCCCCCGGCTACCTCAAGGGCATCGAGACCGCGTGCCGCGGCGCCGGCGCTCTGCTCATCGCCGACGAAGTCGCCACCGGCTTCGGCCGCACCGGCCGCATGTTCGCCTGCCAGTGGGAAGACGTCCGCCCCGACCTGCTCACCGTGGGCAAGGCGCTCACTAACGGCTACCTCCCCGTCTCCGCCACACTCGCCACGCAACGCGTCTTCGACGGATTCCTCGGACCCGGCCAGACCTTCTACCACGGCCACACGTTCTCCGGAAATCCCCTCGGCTGCGCCGCCGCCAACGCCACGCTCGACGCCATGAAAGCCGAGCGCATCCCCGAGAGCCTGGCCCCGCGCATCGCCCTGTTGCAAGAGCGCCTCGAAGCCATGCGCGGCCTGCCCCACGTCGGCGACGTCCGCGGCAAAGGCCTCATGGCCGGCGTGGAGATCGTCCGCGACCCCGCCACGGGACAGCCCTTCGACCCGGCCCTGCGGCTCGGCGCGCGACTCTGCGACGCCATGCGCCCCCGCGGCGTCATCCTCCGCCCCCTCGGCGACGTCCTCGTCGTCATGCCCCCGCTCACCATCCCCCTCGACCTTCTCAGCCGCCTCATGGACGTCATCGAGGAAACCATCCGCCACGACGCCCCCCGCCTGGCCAGAGAAAACCCATGAGCCGCCGCGGCCTTTTTATCACCGCCACCGACACCGGAGTCGGCAAGACCGTGGTCACGTGCGCTTTGGCCTGGGCGCTGCGCCAGCGGGGAGTGGACGTCGGCGTCATGAAGCCCGTGGCCACCGGCGCAATCGAGCAGGACGGCCGTCTTGTGTCCGAAGACGCCCTGGCGCTCCGCGAATCCGCCGGTGTCGCCGACCCCCTCGACCTCATCAACCCCCTTCTCTACAGAGCCCCCCTCGCCCCCATCCCCGCCGCCGCCCTCGACGGCCGCGTCGTGGACCTGGACGTGGTCCGCGACGCCCTCCACCAGCTCCGCGGGAAGCATCCGGCCATGCTGATCGAGGGCATCGGCGGAATCCTCGTGCCTCTGGTTCGGGGTTACACTGTGGCCGACCTCGCCGCCGAAACCGGGCTGCCCCTTCTCATCGTGGCCCGCGACAGTCTGGGCACGGTCAACCACACGCTGCTCACGGTCGAGGCCGCCCAGCGCCGCCGCATCCGGGTCCTGGGCATCGTCTTCAACAACGCCGCCGGCGCTCCTGACGGCCCGGCCGGAAGCGCCGGCCGCCAGGAGATTCTTGCCGAAACAGGCCTCCCAGACCTGGGCCGCATCCCCCATCTCCGCCCCCTCCCCCCCGGCGGCGCCGCTGGCCTGGCCGCCGCTTGCGCCGCCAGCCTTCGCCTTGATACTATCCTGACCGCCATAGGCTGATATACCGCGCCACATGCAGACCGGCCGCAGGCCCTGTGCGTCCCACAGGCCCCATCCGTCTCGGAGCAATGTATGCCCATCATCAAGAAGCGGGCCTACGCCCGCGCCGGGCTGATCGGCAACCCGTCCGACGGCTACTTTGGCAAGACCATCTCCCTCATCGTCAAGAACATGAGCGCCACGGTCACCCTCTGGGAAAGCCCGGAGCTTGTCCTGGAGAACTCCGAACGCGACCGCACCCACTTCAAGAACGTCGAAGACCTGTGCGACGAGGTGAGCCGCTTCGGCTACTACAGCGGCGCCCGGCTCATGCGCGCCACGGTCAAGCGCTTCGCCGGCCATTGCGCCAGCCGCGGCGTCAAGCTCCCCGCCCGCAACTTCACCTGCCGCTACAACTCCAACATCCCCCGCCACGTGGGCCTGGCCGGCTCCAGCGCCATCATCACCGCCTTCCTCCGCGCGCTTTGCGAGTTCTACCAGGTCGAGATTCCAAAGGTCGAACAGCCCAACCTCATCCTCGCCGTGGAGAATAAGGAACTGGGCATCAGCGCCGGCCTCCAGGACCGGGTGATCCAGGTCTACGAGGGCGTCGTCTACATGGATTTTGACCGCGAGTACATGGCCGCCACAGGCCACGGCCGCTACGAGCCCCTCGATCCGGGCCTGCTGCCCCCCCTTTTCATCGCCTACCGCACCGACCTCAGCGAAGGCTCCGAGGTCTTCCACAACAACATCCGCCAGCGCTTCAACGCTGGCGACCCCCAGGTCGTGGAGGCCATGAAGCAATTCGCCAGCTTCGCCGCCCAGGCGCGCCAAGCCCTGCTGGAGCGCCGGCCCTTTGACATCGGCCCTCTGATGAACGCCAACTTTGATCTGCGCGCCACGATCTATGACATCAGCCCCAAGAACCGCGAGATGGTCCGCATCGGCCGCGAAAACGGCGCCTGGACCAAGTTCAGCGGTTCCGGCGGCGCCGTCATCGGCGCCTACCGCGACGAAGCGGCCTACCCCCGCATCGAGGCCGCCTACACCGAGGCCGGATTCAAAATCTTCAAGCCGAGGATCGTGTGAGCCAAAGCGCCTTGCCCAGCCCGGAAGAACGCTTCATGCGCCGCGCCATGGAACTGGCTCTGCGCGGCCGGGGCCGCGTCGAGCCCAACCCCATGGTCGGCGCCGTCGTCGTTCGCGATGGCGCCGTGGTGGGTGAAGGCTGGCACCAGGTCTTGGGCGGGCCGCACGCCGAAATCGAGGCCCTGCGCCCCGCCGGCCCGGCCGCCCGCGGCGCCGACGTCTACGTCACCCTCGAACCCTGCTGCCGCCACGGCAAGACCCCCCCCTGCTCCGACGCGCTCATCGCCGCCGGCGTCCGCCGCGTCATCTTCGGCGCGCCAGACCCCACCCAAGGCGGCGCCTCCTCCCAGCTCCGGGACGCGGGCATCGAGGTCGTCGCCGGCTTCTTGCGCGCCGAGTGCGAGGACATCGCCGCCCCCTTCTTCAAGCTCCGCCTCCGCAAGCGGCCCTGGGTCACAGCCAAGTGGGCCATGACCGCCGACGGCCGCATCGCCACCTACACCGGCGACTCGCGCTGGATCAGCGGCGAACGCTCTCGCCAGATGGCCCACGAGATGCGCGGCCTCAGCGACGCCGTGCTCATCGGCATCGGCACAGCCCTGGCAGACGACCCGCTGCTCACCTGCCGCCTGCCGGGCGGACGCAACCCCCGCCGCGTCGTCCTCGACCGCGCCGCCCGGCTCCCCCTGACCAGCCAGCTTGTCCGCACCGTTGCCCAGGCGCCCGTCTGGGTGCTATGCCATGGCGCCCCCCCCGGCCGCGTCCAAGCTCTCAGCCAGGCCGGCTGCCAGGTCCACGACCTTGCCGGCCGGCCTGAACCCGGCTTCCTCGACGCGGCCCTCGCCTTCCTGGCCAGTCACGATCTCACCCATGTCTTGATCGAAGGCGGCGCCAAGGTTCTCGCCTCTGCCTTTGAAAGCCGCGCCGTAGACGAAGTCCGCGTTTTCATCGCGCCCAAGATTGTCGGAGGCCAGGGGGCTGTGGGGCCCGTCGCTGGCCAGGGCGCCGCGCATATGAGGGACGCCATTCAACTCGCCCAGGCCCGCTGGACCTTTGTGGACAGCGACGCCCTGCTGCAAGCGCGAGTCGAATATGGCGGGGGGAGCAGAGACCATGAACCTTGACGAGATCGTCTACAAGTGCCCAAGGTGCGGCCGCCGTCTGGCCTCGCCGCCCCGTTGCGCCGGCAAACTGGGGACCTGCCCCCGCTGCGAAAGCCCTGTCATGGTGCCCATCCGCAGCGAGAACTACCCCTTCCTTTGCCCCTGCGGCAAAACCCTCTTCGTCAAGCGCTCTCTGGCGGACAAGACGGTGCGCTGCCGCTTCTGCTCGCGCGTCATCCGCGTCCCGGCGCCCCAGCCGCGAACCGGCGCGCCCGGAACCTCGGTCGCCTTGCCCGTCGCCATCCAAGTCCGCAAGCCCCCCCGCGGCAGTCGCGCCGCCGCCTCACCTTCAGGCCCCACAACCATAGAGGACCTCCTCACCCTCAACGGCCTGGCCACGCTGGACGTGGACGACGAGGACGACGAGAAGTAGCTCCACCCCCTGCGGCCCACGCGCGGGAACGAACAGCCCGCCAGGTCGGCGCCGCAGCGCCCCGTCTCCCCAGGGGTTGTCAGCCCGTGCCAGAACCCGCCGCGCCTGGTCCGGCCGCGGCCGGCGGCGCCTCGGCGACGGCGCCGGCCACCGTCATGGCGTGTCGCGCCGCTCGCGCCGACACCATGGCGCTGGAACACAGAGCCAACCCCAGAGCCCCGACCACCAGCCCCCCCACCGCCAGACCCACACCCACCCCTGTCGGCGCAGGCGCAAAACCAGCCGCCAACAGAAGCCCTACGCTCACCAATCCCGCGAACAACCCAATCTTCATGGCCCAGCCACTTCCACCCGGCCGAGTCCCCAAGCCCTCCCCGAACGCAGA
>CAYYEE010000167.1:0-8735 GCA_964470775.1 uncultured Planctomycetota bacterium
CGGGTTCCTGGTGGTCGAGGGCCTCGTCGAACGAGGGCTGGCCGTCCTGCTTTTTGCGCTTGCGGTCGTGCGCGGGCTGGCTGAGCAGGACGGCGCGGGCCTCGGCGATTCTGGCGAGGGGGGCTTCCATGAGCGGTGGGGGTTATCTGGTCTTGGGGGTGTTGCGCTTTTTGCTGGGGGTTTCTTTCATGGCGCGGCGAAGACGGAGGAGGGCGGAACGGTGGACCTGGCAGACGCGTGAGTCGGAGATGCCCATGACCTGGCCGATTTCGCGGAGGAGGAGGTTTTCGAAGTAGTAGAGGGAGATGACGAGGCGTTCGTTTTCGGGAAGGCAGTTGATGTGCTCGGCGAGAAGGGCTTTCTGTTCTTCGAAGATGATGCGGTCGGCGGGCTGGGTGTAGTTGTCGTTGCGTGCGGCGAGGGTGGAGCCGAATTCGGTGTCGTTGAGGGCGTCGAGGCGGGAGTCTTCTAGGGAGTAGACGCTTTCGGCGCCGGAGGCGCCGGCGATGTAGTCGAGCTTGGCTGGGGTGACATCGAGTTCTTCGGCGAGTTCGGCGAGGGTGGGGGGGCGGTTGAGTCGCTGACGGAGGGACTCGCGGGCGGTCTCGAAGCGGGTGAGCTCGTCGCGCAGGGAGCGTGGGAGCCAGTCGAGGCGGCGCATTTCGTCGAGGATGGCGCCGCGGATTCTGGCGATGGCGTAGGTGCGGAACTGGACGTTGCGCGAACGGTCGAACTTGGCGCTGGCGTCCATGAGGCCGATGACGCCGGCTTCCATGAGGTCGTCGCGGTCGACGTGGGCGGGGAAGTGGACGGCGAGCCGGCCGAGGACGTACTTGACGAGGGGGAGGTTCTGGATGATGAGTTCGTCGCGTTCGGCGGTGGATTGGGCGGCGCGGTAGGCTTCGGCGGTTCGCGCGGCTTTGGCTGCGGGGGTCATGTGCGGGCCTCACTTTCTGCTGGCGAGACAGGCATGTCGAACGACGCCGCGGCGGCCGGGCCGGCGCCCCCAGCGACGGCCCCGGCGACGGTAGAGGTGAAGACGCGGCCAAAGGAGTAGCCCATGGCGGCGAAGATGGCGGCGGCCAGGAGGGCGCGGCCGCTGGCCCAGGTGAGGGAGACGCCGGCGGCGAGGGCGAGGGTGAAGCTGAGTAGGAAGGCGAAGGCGCTGAAGGAGAAGGCGGACCATTTGGGCAGGTCTTTGGGCAGCATGCTAAGCCACCTCCTGAACTGGGGCTAGGGCGGCGAGTCGGGCGGCGCATGCGGCCGGGCCGGAGGCGGCCTGGCCGGGGGAACCTTCCATGAGTTCGGCGACGGCGCGGCCGAGGCAGAGGCTGGCCGGGGAGTTGGGCCGGCTGTGGACGAAGGAGGCGCGTTCGGCGGCGGCGTAGCTGACGGATTCGTCGAAGGGGAGGACGCCGAGGGCGCGGGGGGCGGCGCCGAGGAAGCGGCGGGCGACGCCGCCGATGCGTTCCTGCGCCTGGCGGCCGCTGGAACCGGAGCGGGCCATGTTGACGAGCAGGCCGATGTCAAGGTCCTGGCGGCGGGCGCTGACGACTTTGATGAGGGCGTAGGCGTCGGTCATGGCGGTGGCTTCGGGGGTGGTGATGACGACGGCGGTGTCGGCGGCGGCGACGAAGCGGACGACGTTTTCGGCGATGCCGGGGGCGGTGTCGAGCAGGAGGATGTCCGTCTGGCGTTCGAACTCCTGGAAGAGGTTGAGGAGGCGGGCGCGGCCGGTTTCGTCGAG
The DNA here is from genome assembly GCA_964470775.1 of uncultured Planctomycetota bacterium. Taxonomy (GTDB): domain Bacteria; phylum Planctomycetota; class Brocadiia; order CAIUPP01; family CAYYEE01; genus CAYYEE01. The sequence goes on from CAYYEE010000167.1 coordinate 1,748, forward strand.
GTTGGCGAGTTCTTCGACGCCGGAGGAGGAGGGGATGACGCGGAGGCCGCCGGGGGCGGTGAAGGCGACTTCGTCGAGGGTGCGGGCGCCGGCCAGGAGGTGCTGGAGGTGGAACTTGGGGCGGAAGCCGAGAAGGACGTCGACGTTGGCGAGGCCGAGGTCGAGGTCGACGAGGATGACGCGGCGTCCGGAGCGGGCGAGGAGGGAGCCGATGGCGACGGCGAGGCTGGTTTTGCCGACGCCGCCTTTGCCGCTGGTGATGGCGATGATGCGCTTGCCTTGTGAGCGGGAGGGTGTCAACGGGCTTCCTCCTGGGCGAGAGAGACCATGCCGCGGCCTTCGAGCTGGAGTTCGGGGGTGAGTTCGTCGTAGGCGAGGACGGGCAGGTCGGGGAGGACGTTTTCGAGCAGGGCGCGGACGTGGCGGCGGATGGCGCTGGAGGTGACGAGGATGGCTTCGTAGCCGCTGGAGATGGTGTCGCGGACGCGGTCGCCGAGTTTGCGGAACAGGGCGTCGGCGGCGCCGGGGTCGAGGACGGCGGCGCTGCCGGCGGGGGTGGGGCGGATGGATTCGGCGATGAGGCGTTCGACGGCGGGGTCGAGCTGGAGGGCGCCGATCTTGTCGCCGCGGCTTTGGACCTGGGAGCAGATGGTGCGGGCGAGGGAGCGGCGGACCTTTTCGGTGAGGGCTTCGTAGTCCTTGGGCTGGGCGCCGTCGCAGTGGTCGGCGATGGCTTCGAGGATGGCGGCGAGGTCGGTGATGGGGACGCGTTCGCGCAGGAGGTTCTGGAGCACGCGCTGGACTCCGCCTAGGGTCATGAGGGTGGGGATGAGTTCTTCGACGACCGTGGGGGCGCGCTCGCGCACGCCATCAACGAGGGTTTTGACGTCTTCGCGGCTGAGGACTTCGTGGGCGTGCTTCTTGAGGACTTCGTTGAAGTGGGTGATGAGGACGGATCGGGGGTCGGCGACAGTGTATCCGTTGGCTTCGGCTTCGTCGCGGCGGGCCTGGGGGACCCAGATGGCGGGGAGGCCGAAGGCGGGTTCGCGGGTCTCCTGTCCCCGAATCTTAGCAGTTACCATGCCAGAGTCCATGGCGAGGACGCAGTCGGGCTGGAGTTCGCCTCGGGCGACGATTTCGCCGCGGATGCGGATGACGTATTCGGTGGGTTTAAGGTTGAGGTTGTCGCGGATATGGACGGCGGGGATGATGATGCCGAGCTGGCGGGCGATCTGCTTGCGCAGGGCGCTGATTTTGCGGAGCATTTCGTCGCTGCGTTTGGGGTCTACGAGGGGGATGAGGCGGAATCCGACTTCGATGCCCATTCTGTCGACGTGGAGGATTTTGCCGATTTCTGCTTCTTCGGCCTGGCGGGCTTCTTCGGGAGTGGGGGCGGCCTGGGCGCCTTCGGCGGGGGCGGCCTGGTCAGGGGACTGGCCAAAGGCGGCGGCCATGGCGCCGTTGCGGGTGGCCATGAACAGGCCGCCGAGGATGGCGCTCATGACGAGGAAGGGGAGGGTGGGGAGGCCGGGGATGAGGGCGAAGATGAGCAGGACCACGGCTGCGAGGGCGAGGGGCCGGGGCTTCATGAGCATCTGGGCGGCGAGATCGCGGGAGATGCTCTCTTTGGAGGAGGCTTTGGTGACGATGAGGCCGCCGGTGGTGCTGATGAGGAGGGCGGGGATCTGGCTGACGAGGCCGTCGCCGATGGTGAGGACGGCGTAGGTCTGTATGGCTTCGGCCATGGTGAGACCGTGGGATTTGCCGAGGATGACGCCGCCGATGAGGTTGATGAAGGTGACGATGACGCCGGCCATGGCGTCGCCGCGGACGAAGCGGCTTGCGCCGTCCATGGCGCCGTAGAATTCGGCTTCGCGGCGGATGGCGTCGCGGCGGGCGCGGGCCTGGCTTTCGTTGATGAGGCCGCTGTTGAGGTCGGCGTCGATGGCCATCTGCTTGCCGGGCATGGCGTCCAAGGTGAAGCGCGCGGCGACTTCGGATATGCGCAGTGAACCCTTGGTGATGACCACGACCTGGATGATCATGAGGATGCTGAATACGACAATGCCGACGACGAGGTTGCCTCCCGCGACGAACTGGCCGAAGGCGTTGATGACCGAGCCGGCGTTGCCGTTGGTGAGGATGAGGCGGGTGGTGGCGACGTTGAGGGAGAGGCGGAAGAGGGTGGTGAACAGAAGGGTGGAGGGGAAGGAGTAGAGGACGGTGGACTCGCCGGCGCTGATGGCGAGCATGAGGAGGAGGACGGAGATGTTGAGGGTGAGCAGGACGTCAATGAGCTATGTGGGGATGGGGATCATGAGGACCAGCAACAACCCGACGACGCCAATGGCCAGGGCGGCATCGCTGTTGGATGCGGCCCGGTTGAGGGCGTTGCGGCCGAGGTTGTTGACGGTGGCGTTCATATGGGCTCTTGGGCGGCTGGGGGAGGGGGATGGTGAAAATCAGGTCAAGGCAATGAGGAATTGGACATCTTGAGGCCGCCAGGCGCACACTCTTGGGGGGAATGCAATCGGTGTTCCGTTGGAGGGGGCGTTTGACAGCCTGTCGAAAATGTCGCGTCTGTTCCTGGGACAGGTTGCGACCCCGCCGTTGGCGGGCTGAGGCGCCATGTCCCCGCCGAGGCGGTGTCTTTTTCAACGGGCCGTTAAAGCAGCATAGGACCTACAGGCCGGATGGGATCTGTAAGTCCTATGGCTGGTGTGTGTTGGGCGGGTATCAGGCGACCGCGGCGGCGCGTCTCTTCTGGCGGTAAAGTCTTGCCAGGATTCTTGCTACGGCTTTATAAAAGGTTAGGGGGATCTCTTGGTCAAGGTCGACAGTGTGGTAGAGGGCGCGGGCGAGGGGCGGGTCGGTCACGATGGGGATGCGATGCTGGAAAGCTATATCCAGAATCTTGCGAGCTAGGTGGTCGGCCCCTTTTGCGACGACGATGGGGGCGGAGTTTTTGAGTTTGTTGTACTGAAGGGCGACGGCGAAGTGGGTTGGGTTTCGGATGACGACGCCGGCCTGGGGGACCTTGGACAACATGCGCTTTTTGGCCATTTGGAACTGGATCTGGCGGATGCGCGCTTTGATCTTGGGGTCGCCTTCCAGCATTTTGGCTTCGTCTTTGATCTCCTGCTTGGACATGCGCATGTTCTTCTCAAACTGCCACTTCTGGTAGCACCAGTCGGCGAAGGCGATGATGGCCATGACCACGGCGACGCGGACGGACATGGCGAAGATGGCTTGGGAGGTGGCGGAGGTGAACTGGGCGGGGGTGGCGCAGGCCAGGGGCATGATGGTGGCCATCTCGTCCTTGATGGAGACCCAGCAGGTGATGATGATAGCGCTGAGCTTGGCCAGGGAGACAAGAAGGCGCGCCACGGATTGGAGGGAGACGAGGTTGGTGAGGCCGGTGGCGGGGTTGAGCCTTTCCGGCCGGAACATGAGGGTTTCGTCGTTGTAGTGCACGCCGATCTGGATGGCGAGGGCGGCAAAGGCGGCGATGAAGACCGTGGCGAGCAGGGGCAAGAAGGCCATGAACGCGCTCCACCACACGCCCCCGACAAGGGAGAGGGTCTGGGCGTTGGTGAGCTCGCCTGGGGGGACGATGAGCAGACAGCGCCGGAGCATGACGGCAAGGTTGGTGAGGATGTCTTTGCCTGTGGCGGAGAGGGTGATGAGGGCTGCGCAGAGGATGACGGCGATGGGGACTTCGGCGCTTTTGCACACTTGCCCCCGCCGGCGGGCATCGTCGCGGCGTTTTGGGGTTGCGGGTTCGGTTTTGTCTTCGGCGTCTTCAGACATGGGTAGGTGGGTCCTGCTTGGCGGCGCCTGGTGTTTTGTTTCGGGGACGCGTTGCGATCCCGCCGTTGGCGGGCCGGCGCGCCATGTCTCCGCGGTTAGTCAGATTTTGGCAGTGGCTACTCGAAGACGCCTAACATGCGAGTTACGCCGGCCAGATACTGAGCCAGGGTTTCGAACGAGCGCGTGGCCACTGGCCAGACCAGCGGTACGGTGAGGATGGTGAGCCCCAAGCCGGCGACGACTTTGATGGGGAAGCCGACGAGGAGAATGGGGATATTGGGGATGGCTTTGGCCATGAGGCCCATGGCGACAGTGAGCATGAGCATGGCGCCTAGTAGAGGCGCTGCGGCCATGACTCCGTCGGAAAATCCATTCATGAAAAGATTTACGACGCCAGCCACAAAATGGCCTGTGACTGTGGCCACGCCGGCGCCCACGTGGCGGAAGCTGAAACCGAGAGCCTCGATGAGCCAGTGGTGGATGTCGAGCAGCAGGAAACCGGTGAGGGAAACCATATTGAGCAGGGCGGCAGGGGGGGTGACATCCATGTCCATGCCCGGCGCAGCGCCCTCAGCAAAGGAGAGCCCAATCTGGGTACCGATGATCTCGCCAGCCACCTGAAACGCGATCAGGACGAGTTGGGCCCCAAAACCGAGCGCCATGCCTGCCAGCAACTCGGTTCCGGCCAGAATGAGGCACGCGGACATGGAGGCAGGAGCGCCGCGGTACTGCGACGCGGCGATAGGGAAGAAAACCAGGGAGAGCAGGGCCACCAGCCCGGCTTTGGTGCGCGTGGATACGTCCAGCGACCCGAAGACCGGGGCCGTGATGACGAACCCCGTGACACGGGCCAGAACCAGCGCCAGGATGGGCGCGCAGCCAGCGACGATGCGGGCGAGGTCCATGGCGTCTCCGGAGAGGAGCGGCCGGCGTAGGACGAAGCCAGACGCGTCAGACAGGTCCGATACGTCGGGCGGCGTCAGTGGCCGAAGGTGGCGCAGAGGGAGTAAAGGCGTTCCGTGTACGATGAAAGCGCTTCCAGCTGCCAGGGCAGAGCCAGCGCGGTGACGACAAGACATGCGGCGGTCTTGGGGACAAAGGTGAGGGTCTGTTCCTGGATGCTCGTCACGGTCTGGATAAGGCTCATGACCAGGCCGGAGACCATGCCCGCGAGCAGCACCGGCGCGGCCAGCAAGGCCGTGATCTTCAGGCTTTCCTGCACGAGCATGAGGACTGTCGGGACGTCCATGCGGGACTCCTGCGGGTCACATGGGGCCTGGGTGAAAGGACCTGCTGATTGGTTGCGCAAATCGGCGCGCCGATTTCCGCAACTAATCGCAGGCAACCGGCAACACGGACTTCCATCAAGCAAGCGCTACAGCGCCATGCTGAAGCTCTGGACGGTGGAACCGATGACGAGATACCAGCCGTCAACAAGCACGAACAGCAATATCTTGACAGGCATGGAGATCATCATGGGTGGCAACATGAACATCCCCATGCTGGTAAGGATGGTGGCGATCATCATGTCAATGACGAGCATGGGCAGAAAAATGACGAACCCCATGAGAAAGGCGGTCTTGATTTCGCTGATGGCAAAGGCGGGGATAAGCAGATGCGCGGGCACGGCCTCCGGGGTTTCGGGGCGGCCCTCGCCGGCCACGCGCACGAACAGGTCCAAGTCCTTGCGGCGGGTGTGGCGCAGCATGAACTTGCGCAAGGGCGCAAAACCGCGGCTGATGGCTTCCGTTTCGGATATCTTCTTTTCGCCCAAGGGGATAATAGCCTCGGTGTGGATCTTCTTCCACACAGGGGCCATGATGAACGCCGTGATAAAAATGGACAGGCCCACGATGATGGTATTGGGAGGCATGCTCTGCAGGCCAATGGCCTTCTTCACCAGCGAAAGCACGATGATGACGCGGGTGAAGGAGGTCATGGTCAGGACAATGGCCGGCAGCATGGTGAGGACGCTGAGCAGGACGAGAATCTTGATGACGTCCGCGTAGCTGCGGTCGTTGATGGCCGTCTTCAGAGCGGCGTTGATATCCTCCGCGGGCGGGGCGCCGGCGGCTTCGGGGCCGGCGGCGGTGGTGGCGGGGTGGGTGGCGTCCTGGGCCACGGCAGGACCGGCCATGCCCCACATGGCCAGGCAGATCGCCAGGACAATCAGGCCAGTCTTCATGTCCGGGCTCCGGAGGGGGCGGGGGCGGCCGTATCGGCTTCCACATCCTGGGCGGCCAGCGCCTTGTCAAAGCGGGCGTCGTCGTCTGGGCATTCCATGATGAGGTTGATGCCGTTTTCGGCTACGCCCAACACCAGCAGGCTCCCAGCGACGCGCACGACGCAGAGGCTCTTGCGCGGCGCCAGCGCGATGCGGTCCACCAGGCGCAACGTGCGGCTGGGCTGCCCCGGACGGTTGCGCAGCACGCTCATCTTGCGCGTCACAAACCACAGCCCCCCGCACACAACCGCGACCACGGCAAAGGCGTAGAGCATCTTGCCCATAAGCTTCTCTGTCTCGGGCAGGCCAGCGCCGACGCCGTCAATCCCGACAGACCGCGACCGGGTCTTGGCCGGACCAGGATCAGCCATCTCGTCCCCAGCTTTGGCGGCCTTGCTGACGTTGGTAAAGGCGATGAGCATGGCGAAGAAGAACCACACCAGCCAGCGGATGTCGCGATCAGGATTGGCCATGTCAGGTCCTGTAGGGCTCGGCGGCCCATTCAGAAGACGTTATGGCGGGGACATGTTGCGCAAGCCCGCCAACGGCGGGACCGCAACGTCTCCCCGGAACCAGGAGACACGAGGAGGCAACCACCTAAGAGCAAAGACCGTGCCGTGTTCAGGGCAGGACAGGCCAAGGGGGCGCCCGGCGCGGCTCAGGGGCTGGCCCAGCGTCCGGACAGGCCAGAAAAGGGCTTTCGCACGCTGAAGCAGGGGTTGGGAAAGATTTTCCCCCGCTTGGTTTGCGGCCCAAAAGCGCGGCCGGGAACCGTCGCCAAAGTCAACGAAAGGTCAGGGAATTCGACAGGGTCGCGGCGGCCGCGTGATGGGAATCGCGGGAAGGATAACGGCCCGTTGAAAAAGACACTGCGTCCGCGGGGACATATTGCGGAAGCCCGCCAACGGCGGGATCGCAACGTGTCCCGGAACAGACGCGACATTTTCAACAGGC